>NZ_JAAXOY010000280.1 GCF_012396155.1 Cellulomonas septica
GACGAGCTCGACGCGATGCTGCTGCGCCTCGGCCTCGCCCTGCTGCAGCGGCCTCGCCTGCTCGTGGTCGACGACGTCGACCAGGTGCTCGACGACGCCCGCCGCCAGGTCGTCTGGACCCGGCTCGAGCAGCTCGCCGCCGACGGCCTCACGGTCGTCGCCGCGTGCGCGAGCGCCGACGAGGTCGCGCGCACCCGCTGGGTCACGCCGCCGACCGTCGTCGCGCTCCCCCTCTGACCCCTCCGTCCGCACCCCACCCGCACCCCGAGGACCGTCATGCTCTCGCTCACCGCCGGCACCGAGCTGCGCCGCTTCCGTCGCGGCACGCTGCCGCGCCTGGCCGTCGTCGCGATGATCGTCGTGCCGCTGCTCTACGGCGTCCTGTACCTCTGGGCGTTCTGGAACCCCACCGGGCACCTCGACCGCATCCCCGTCGCGCTCGTCGACATCGACACGGGTGCGACGCGCGACGGCGAGCCCGTGCACGCGGGCGCCGACCTCGTCGACCGGCTCGTGGACGAGCACCGCCTCGACTGGGTCGTCACCGACCCCGCGGACGCGGCCGACGGCGTCGACTCCGGCCGCTACTACTTCAGCGTCACGGTGCCGGCGGACTTCTCCGCCGACCTCGTCTCCGCCGGCGGCGACTCCCCGCGCTCGGCGCGCATCGACGTCGCCTACGACGACGCCAACTCGTTCCTCGTCACGTCGCTCGGCCGCACCGCGATGGAGCGCATCACGGCCGCCGTCTCGGCGACCGCGGGCGAGCAGGCCGTCGACGCCGTGCTCGTCGGGCTCTCGCAGGCGCACGACGGCTTCACCGAGGCCGCCGACGGTGCCGTCCGGCTGCGCGACGCCGCGGACGCGACCGCCGAGTCGTAGTTGAGGATCGACAGCGCGAGCGTCTCGAGCAGCACGGCCTCGGCGAACGTGCCCTCGACGACCAGCAGCGGCGACTGCGGGAAGAACACCTCGCCCTCGGCGTACCCGCGGATCGAGCCGGTGAAGCGGTAGTCGGCGAGGAACGCGAGCGTCGCGTCGTCGACGACGCCCTCGTCGGAGAGCCAGTCGAGCTCGCGCGACGTGAACCGGAACGCGGGCAGCGCCTCGAGCAGCCGGCCCGTGCCCGCGACCACCCCGTACCGGCGGCCGGGCGGCAGGCGACGCGTGAACACCTCGAACACGCAGCGGCGGTGCGCGCTGCCGTCGGCGAGCGCCGCCTGCAGCATCGTGAGCTCGTAACGGTCGGTGAGCAGCGACGTCACGGGGACGGCGGCGGGCTGCGGGTGCGTCATGCCGCCAACGTAGGACGCCCGGGACCGGGCGGCGCGCCCGGCGCGCACGGGCACCTACAGTGGTCGGGTGCCCGTCCAGACCGCGCCCGACGAACGCGTCGAGGCCGCCGAGCAGGCGGCCGTCGCCGACCCGTGGGTCACCATCGTGTGGAACGACCCCGTCAACCTCATGTCCTACGTGACCTACGTGTTCGAGACGTACTTCGGCCACCCGCACGAGAAGGCCGAGAAGCTCATGCGCCAGGTGCACGAGGAGGGGCGGGCCGTCGTGTCGAGCGGGTCGCTCGAGGGCATGGAGGTCGACGTGCAGGCGATGCACGGGTTCGGCCTGTGGGCGACGCTGCAGCGCAGCGGGGTCTGATGCGCGCGTTCACGGAGAAGCACGGCGCGTTCGTCGCGCGGCTCGACGCCTCGGAGCGCGAGGTGGTCGCGGCGCTCGTCGCGGACGTCGCGCAGCTGCTGGGAGCGCCCCGGTTCGACGAGGCCGGTCCGGCCGCGGCGCCCGAGGTCCCGCTCCTGCGCACCGAGGACGTCTCCCCGCCGCAGGACCCCGCCGTCCGCCGGCTGCTGCCCGACGCGTCGCAGGACGACCCGGACGTCGCGGCCGAGTTCCGCCGCCTGACCGAGGACGACCTGCGGGCGCGCAAGGTCGCACGCCTCGGGGTGATGTGGACGCTGCTGACGACACCCGGCGACGGGCGACGGCAGGACCTCCTCACGGTCGCCCCGCAGGACGCCCCCGAGCTCGCGGCAGCCCTCACGGACCTGCGGCTCGTGCTCGCGGAACGGCTCGACGTGCGCACGGACCAGGACGCCGAGCAGCTGTACGACGTGCTGTCGGACGAGGCCGAGGGGCAGGACGTCGACGTCCGGCGCTACCTCGTGTCGCTCTACGGCGCGCTGAGCTGGCTGCAGGAGTCGCTCGTCGGGCTCATGCTCGAGCACGCGCGGCGCGGCGGTGCGTCCGGCCGTCCGTCGCGCGAGGGTTAGGCTCTCGCCCGTGAACGACGCCCCCCTCGGCATCTTCGACTCCGGCGTCGGCGGTCTCACGGTGGCGCGGTCCATCCTCGACCAGCTGCCGCACGAGTCCACGCTCTACATCGGCGACACGCTCAACACCCCGTACGGGCCCAAGCCGCTCGCCGCGGTGCGGGCGCACGCGCTCGAGGTCATGGACGACCTGGTCGACGCGGGTGTGAAGCTGCTGGTCATCGCGTGCAACACGGCGTCGGCCGCGATGCTCCGAGACGCGCGCGAGCGGTACACGCTGCGTCGCGGCATCCCGGTCGTCGAGGTGATCCTCCCGGCCGCGCGGCGCGCGGTCGCCGCGACGCGGACCGGCCGGATCGGCGTCATCGGCACGCGCGCGACCGTCGAGTCCCGGGCCTACGACGACGCGTTCGCCGTCGCGCCGGGCGTGACGCTCACCACGCAGGCGTGCCCCCGGTTCGTCGAGCTCGTCGAGGCGGGCATCACGTCGGGGCCCGAGGTGCTGGCGGTGGCCCGCGAGTACCTCGAACCCGTCAAGGAGGCCGGCGTCGACACGCTCGTCCTCGGCTGCACGCACTACCCGCTGCTGACCGGCGCGATCTCGTACGTCATGGGCGACGAGGTCACGCTCGTGTCGAGCGCCGAGGAGACCGCGAAGGACGTGTACCGGACGCTCGTCGCGCACGGCCTCGAGCGCGACCCCGCGGCCGGCCCGCCGACGCACCGCTTCCTCGCGACGGGCGACCCCGACTCGTTCCACGCCCTCGCCCGCCGGTTCCTCGGGCCCGAGGTCGGGTCGGTCGAGTCGCGGATGGCCCTGCGATGAGGCTCGTCGTCGTGGGCTGCGCGGGCTCGTTCCCCGGCCCCGACGCGGCCGCGTCCGGCTACCTCGTGCAGGCCGACGACGCCGACGGGCGCACGTGGACCGTGCTGCTGGACCTCGGCAACGGCGCGCTCGGGCCGCTCCAGCGGTTCGGCGACCCGACGCGCATCGACGCGATCGGCCTGTCCCACCTGCACGCCGACCACGTCGCGGACATGGTCGTGCTCAATGTGCTGCGGCGGTACCACCCCGACGGTGCGCTCCCGCCGGTCGACGTGCACGGACCCGAGGGGACCGCGCAGCGGCTCACGCAGATCGCGGGCGGCGACCCCGCGACCGACGTCGGCGGGCAGTTCACGTTCCACGCGTGGGACCCGGCGGCGCCCGTCGTCGTCGGCCCGCTGACGCTGACACCGGTGCCGGTCGAGCACCCGGTCCCCGCCTTCGGGATCCGGGTCACCGGTCCGTCCGAGGCCGACCCGTCGGCGACCGTCACGCTCGCCTACACCGGCGACACCGACGCGTGCGCCGGCCTCGACACGCTCGCGGCCGGGGTCGACCTGCTGCTCGCCGAGGCCGCGTTCGTCGAGGGGCGCGACGACGCCGTCCGCGGCGTGCACCTCACCGGTCGCCGCGCCGGCGAGGCGGCCGCCCGCGGTGGAGCCCGGCAGCTCGTGCTCACGCACATCCCCGCGTGGAACGACCCGCAGGTCGCGGTCGCGGAGGCGCACGCGGTGTACGACGGTCCCGTGGCGCTCGCCCGTCCGGGCGACGTGCACACCCTCTGACCCGACACCCGCGGACGCGGCCCCACCGCGCCGGCCCTGGCTGGCACGCTGTGCGGTCATGCGCACCCGTACCGTCCGCCCGCCCGCGGGTCCGCCGTTCGACGTCGCCGTGCAGTGGGCGCCCCGGTGGTCGCGCGTGTTCCGCCGGCTGCGCCGGTCGCACCGCCGCAACCGGGAGGGTGCGGACGTCGCGTTCGACGGCGTCGGCGAGCTCGCGAGCGGCCTCGACGACCTCGGCGGCGTCGTCGCGTGGGTCGTCGGCGCGGTCGCGTTCGTGCTCGGCGTGCTGCTCGTGTGGCTGTTCCTCGTGCCGCTGCTGCTGGTCGTGCTCGACCTCCTCGTCGTAATCGTCGTCCTGGTCCTGGCGTTCGTCGGGCGGCTGCTGCTGCGTCGCCCCTGGGCCGTCGCGGTGACGCCCGCGGGCGACGACGACGCGCCCGCCGTCGCGGTCGCCGACGTCATGGGCTGGCGTCGTGCGCTGCGCGTCCGCGACGCGATC
>NZ_JAAXOY010000281.1 GCF_012396155.1 Cellulomonas septica
GGCGCACCCTCGCGCGCCAGCGCCGGCGCGGCGGCGCCGTACGCGGCGGCCAGGTCGACGCCGTCGACGAACAGCACCGTGACGCTCACGAGGTCGTCGACGCTCGCGTCGGCGGCGCCGAGGGCGGTGACGAGGTTCGCCATGGTCTTCGTGACCTGCGCGGCGACGTCGTCGCCGCCGACGAGGGCACCGGACGCGTCGACGGCGTTCTGCCCGCCGACGTGGATCGTCGTCGCACCGGGCGGGATCACGGCGGCGTGGGAGAACGCGGGGCTCTGCACGAGCCCGTCGGGGCGGAGGAACGTGATCGTGTCCATGGACGCCACGCTAGGGCGGTAACCGGACGGATCGCGTCCGGGTTCTGCGCCGGTCTACGGAACGAGCAGGTCAGCGGCCGAACAGCCGCCGCCAGCCCGAGGCAGCCTTCGACGGGAGGAGTCCGGGCACGTCGCCCGACGCGGGCGAGGTCGCGACCGCCGGGCGCGGAGGCGCGGGAGCCGCGAGCGTGGCGCGGACCTCGGCGAGCAGGTCGTCGACCTGGACCTGGTCGTAGCCCTCGGTGAACCGGCGGACGGCGAACCGGGCGGCGTCGACCTCCGCCACGGTCACGGCGTCGGCCACCGCCGCGCCGCTCTCGCGGGCGCGCAGGGTGCGGGCGACACGGTCGAGCAGGTCGTCGACCTCGAGCTGGTCGTACCCGTCGCGGAACTTCGTGGCGGTGAATGTCGCCCGCAGGACGTCGTCGGCGGTCAGCACGGGCACATCGTGCTCCAGCTCCACGCCGGGGCCCAGGGCCGTCACCCGATCGCGAGGCCCAGTGCGGACGCGATCGTGCGGACGACGCCGTTGTCGTTGTTCGACGGCGCGACGAAGCGCGCGTGCGCGCGGACCTCGGGGTGCGCGTTGTCCATCGCGAACGACCAGGCCGCGGCGTCGAGCATGCCGACGTCGTTGAAGTAGTCGCCGAACGCCATCGTCTGGTCGCGCGTGACGCCGAGCGACTCCTGCACGGACCGCAGTGCGGCGCCCTTGTCGACGGTGCGGCTCATGACGTCGACCCAGTGCTGCCCGGAGACGACGACGCGCGACTCGCGCCGCAGCTCGTTCAGCGCGGGACCGGCGCCGCGCTCGGCGGGGCCGAAGTCGTAGACGGCGACCTTGAGCACGTCGTCGTCGACCGCGCGCAGGTCGTCGACGACCTCCAGCAGCGCGTAGTAGGGGCGGCACTGCGCGAGGAACCGCTCATCGGTGCGCTCGACGTACGCGGACCGCTTGCCGCACAGGACGGTGCCGACGTCCAGGCCGGCGGCGGCCTCGGCCCGGACCACGTCGACGACGTCGTGGGCCGTGGCCGTCGAGAGGGTGTCGGACGCGACCTCGACCCCGCCGCGCACGACGTAGGCGCCGTTCTCCGCGACGTAGACGAGGTCGTCGCGGCCGATCTGCGCGCGCAGCGTGGCGTACTGCCGGCCGCTCGCGGGGCACACCATGACGCCGCGCGCGAGGAGCTCGTCGAGCAGCGGCCAGAACGTCGGGTGCACGCGCTTGTCGTCGTCGAGCAGCGACCCGTCCATGTCGAGCGCGACGAGGCGCACGTCGGGGACCTCGTCGAGGACGGGCGGTTCCAGCACGGGGGAGTCGACGTTCACCCGGCCCATCCTCGCAAACGGGCGCGCCCCGCCCCGGCGCCACCTGGCGCTCGCCCGGACGGACCGCCCGTCCGGGTCGCCTTTCACGCCTGCGGCGAACACGGGCAGTGGGGGGTACCCCCTGTGGTTAGCATCGAACAACGCCGCTCGTCGTCGCCCACCGGCCGCCGCCCCGGGTACCCGGCGAGCACGTCGCTCGTGAGGAGTGCACATGTTCGAGAGATTCACGGACCGAGCCCGCCGCGTCGTCGTCCTCGCCCAGGAAGAGGCGCGGATGCTGAACCACAACTACATCGGCACCGAGCACATCCTCCTGGGTCTCATCCACGAGGGTGAGGGTGTCGCGGCCAAGGCCCTGGAGTCGCTCGGCATCTCCCTCGAGGCCGTCCGCGCCCAGGTGCAGGAGATCATCGGCGAGGGCCAGCAGGCGCCGTCGGGCCACATCCCGTTCACGCCGCGGGCCAAGAAGGTCCTCGAGCTGTCCCTGCGCGAGGCGCTGCAGCTCGGCCACAACTACATCGGCACCGAGCACATCCTGCTCGGTCTCATCCGCGAGGGTGAGGGCGTCGCCGCGCAGGTGCTCAACAAGCTGGGCGCCGACCTCAACCGCGTCCGCCAGCAGGTGATCCAGCTGGTGTCGGGCTACCAGGGCAAGGAGCCGGTCGCTGCCGGCGGCCCCCAGGAGGGTCAGCCCTCGGGCTCGGCCGTGCTCGACCAGTTCGGTCGCAACCTCACGCAGGCGGCGCGTGACGGCAAGCTCGACCCGGTCATCGGGCGCGAGAAGGAGATCGAGCGGGTCATGCAGGTGCTGTCCCGCCGCACCAAGAACAACCCGGTGCTCATCGGCGAGCCCGGCGTCGGCAAGACGGCCGTCGTCGAGGGCCTCGCGCAGGACATCGTCCGCGGCGACGTGCCGGAGACGCTCAAGGACAAGCAGCTCTACACGCTGGACCTGGGCGCGCTCGTGGCGGGCTCCCGCTACCGCGGTGACTTCGAGGAGCGCCTGAAGAAGGTCCTCAAGGAGATCCGCACGCGCGGCGACATCATCCTGTTCATCGACGAGATCCACACCCTCGTGGGTGCGGGTGCCGCCGAGGGCGCGATCGACGCCGCGTCGATCCTCAAGCCGATGCTCGCCCGCGGCGAGCTGCAGACGATCGGTGCCACGACGCTCGACGAGTACCGCAAGTACGTCGAGAAGGACCCGGCCCTGGAGCGCCGCTTCCAGCCGATCCAGGTGTCCGAGCCGAACCTGCAGCACGCGATCGAGATCCTCAAGGGTCTGCGCGACCGCTACGAGGCGCACCACCGCGTGTCCATCACGGACGCCGCGCTGGTCGCCGCCGCGACGCTCGCCGACCGGTACGTCAACGACCGGTACCTGCCGGACAAGGCGATCGACCTGGTCGACGAGGCCGGCGCCCGCCTGCGCATCCGCCGCATGACGGCTCCGCCGGAGCTGCGCGAGCTCGACGAGCAGATCGCCGAGACGCGCCGCGACAAGGAGTCGGCGATCGACGAGCAGGACTTCGAGAAGGCCGCCCGCCTGCGCGACGCCGAGAAGCAGCTCGGCCTCAAGCGCCAGGAGAAGGAGAAGGCCTGGAAGTCCGGCGACCTCGACGCGGTCGCGGAGGTCGACGAGGAGCTCATCGCCGAGGTGCTGGCGAACGCCACGGGCATCCCGGTGTTCAAGCTCACCGAGGAGGAGTCCAGCCGCCTGCTCCGCATGGAGGACGAGCTGCACAAGCGGGTGGTCGGCCAGGACGCCGCCATCAAGGCGCTGTCGCAGGCCATCCGCCGCACGCGCGCCGGGCTCAAGGACCCGAAGCGTCCCGGTGGGTCGTTCATCTTCGCGGGCCCCACGGGTGTCGGGAAGACGGAGCTCGCCAAGGCGCTCGCGGAGTTCCTGTTCGGTGACGAGGACGCGCTGATCCAGCTCGACATGTCCGAGTTCTCGGAGAAGCACACCGTGTCGCGGCTCTTCGGCTCGCCCCCCGGGTACGTCGGGTACGACGAGGGCGGTCAGCTCACCGAGAAGGTGCGCCGTCGTCCGTTCTCCGTCGTCCTGTTCGACGAGGTCGAGAAGGCGCACGCGGACATCTTCAACTCGCTGCTGCAGATCCTCGAGGACGGTCGCCTGACCGACTCGCAGGGCCGGGTGGTCGACTTCAAGAACACCGTCATCATCATGACCACCAACCTCGGCACGCGGGACATCGCCAAGGGCCTCCAGACCGGCTTCCAGGCCGGCGGCGACCTGTCGACGTCCTACGAGCGGATGAAGGCCAAGGTCAACGACGAGCTCAAGACGCACTTCCGTCCCGAGTTCCTCAACCGCGTCGACGACGTGGTCGTGTTCCCGCAGCTCTCGCAGCCGGAGATCTTCGCGATCGTCGACCTGATGGTCGCGAAGCTCGACAAGCGTCTGCGCGACAAGGACATGGGCATCGAGCTCACCCCGGCGGCCAAGAAGCTGCTGTCGGAGAAGGGCTACGACCCGGTCCTGGGCGCCCGGCCGCTGCGCCGCGCGATCCAGCGGGACATCGAGGACGCGCTGTCCGAGAAGATCCTGTTCGGCGAGCTCAAGGGCGGCCAGCTGGTCGTCGTGGACGCCGAGGGCGAGGGCCTGCTCGGGGAGTTCATCTTCCGTGGCATCGCCGACCAGCTCCCGCGGCCCGGCGTGGCCGTCGACGTCGTCGTCCCGTACGACCGCGGCGACCTGGTCAGCCGGGTGCACGAGCACGGTGACATCGACCACGAGGAGCACACGGCGCAGGGC
>NZ_JAAXOY010000282.1 GCF_012396155.1 Cellulomonas septica
GTGGTCATGGGGACTCCCTCCGCGGGCCGCCGCCCGTCGGCGGACCTGTCGGCACCATCCTGCGGCCGCGGCGCTGCGTCGGCTCGTCACGCCCTGCGGTCGCGGGGGCCGCGCGCGAGGAGGCGTCGCGGCCGGGGTAGCGTCGGACGCATGGAGAAGCGGGTTCTGGGACGCACGGGTAGGGAGGTCGGGGTCGTCGGCCTCGGCTGCTGGCAGCTGGGAGGGGACTGGGGCGACGTCGGCGACGACACCGCGCTGCAGATCCTCGACGCGGCCGTCGACGCGGGGGTCACCTTCCTCGACACGGCGGACGTCTACGGCGACGGGCGCTCGGAGCGGCTCGTGGGCCGGTTCCTCGCCGCCCGCGGCGGCGCGGGGTCCGGGCTGACCGTCGCGACCAAGATGGGCCGCCGGGCCGACCCGCACGTCGCCGACGCCTACACGCTCGACGCGTTCCGCGGCTGGACCGACCGATCGCGCAGCAACCTCGGCGTCGACACGCTCGACCTGGTCCAGCTGCACTGCCCGCCCACCGCGGTGCTGTCGCGCGAGTCGACCTACGACGCGCTCGACACCCTCGTCGACGAGAAGCGCGTCGCCGCCTACGGCGTGTCCGTCGAGACCGTGGACGAGGCCCTCACCGCGATCGCGCGGCCGAACGTCGCGTCGATCCAGATCATCCTCAACATCTTCCGTCGCAAGCCGCTCGACGAGGTGCTCCCCGCCGCCGCCGAGGCCGGCGTCGGGATCATCGCGCGCGTGCCCCTCGCGTCCGGCCTGCTGTCCGGCAAGTACGACGAGCACACGACGTTCGCCGCCGACGACCACCGGAGCTTCAACCGGCACGGCGAGGCGTTCGACGTCGGCGAGACGTTCTCCGGCGTGCCCTACGACGTCGGCGTCGCCGCGGCCCGCGAGGTCGCGGCGCTCACGCCCGAGGGGGCCACGACCGCGCAGCTCGCGCTGCGGTGGATCGTCGAGCAGCCCGGCGTGTCCGTCGTCATCCCCGGCGCCCGCACCCCCGACCAGGCGCGTGCCAACGCGGCCGCCGCCGACCTCGCCCCGCTCGGGGACGACACGTCGGAGCGCCTGCGCACGATCTACGACGAGCGCGTCCGGGAGCACGTGCACGGCCGCTGGTGACCTCGTCGGGCCGGTCGCCCGCGGAACCCGTGGTGGTCACGGCTGCGCGCGCGGCCGGCCCGTCGTCTCCGGGTGGACCACCCGTCTCGCACGCAGGCGGGTGCCGGTCGTCACGTTCCCGCGCCGGGTCGCGACGCGCTCAGGACTCGTCGGGTGCCGAGCTCTGCTCGGGGACCTTCGGGGTGCGGCGGCCGGTCAGCGCGCGCAGGCGCCGCCCGCGCTGCTCGGGGACCGCGGTGAGACCCGGCACGAGCGGTGCGCCGTCCTTGCGGTCGCCGACGATGAGCTTCGGCACCGCGCCCGCGGCGACCACGATCGTCTCCGGGAACTGCGCCGGCGGTGGGCCGAACGCGGCGCGCGCACCCTGGATGACCGTCCGGCCGAGCGCGCGGGCACCGGTCACGCCGACGACCGCGCCGATCCCGTAGGGCACGAGCCGCCCGAGCGCGAGACCCGTGTGGCGCGTGATCTGCGTGCGGAGCATCTTGCGGGTCAGCGTCGAGTTGACCTTGCGCACCGTCGCGATCGGCATGCGCGTGAGCAGCACGCGCGCCGCGTTCGCCGACGAGAACTCCGCCGCGTCCCCGACGGCCTTCGCGCCGGACTCGCCGAGGATCGTCGTGAGCAGCAGGGCACGTCGTCGCTCGACGTCCTCGACGTCGATCCCGTGCACGCTCGCCACGGCCAGCGCGAAGGCCGCCGACGCCCCGAAGAACGTCGCGACGTCGCTCGCGGTCAGCGTCAGCGCGACGCCGGTCCCGACCGCGGGGGCCGCTGCCGCCGCACCGACCGCGCCGCCCGCGGCGGCGACCACGACGAGGTACTCCTTCTCGAGCAGCCGCACGAGCTCCTCGGGCGTCGCCTCGGGGTTGCGTCGGCGCAGCTGGTCGACGTGCGCGTGGATCGTGGACGACGGGATCGTCACCGCCTTCGCGAGGGCGGCCTCGACGAGGCGTGGCATCCGCCTCAGCGCTCCCCGGTGACCGTCAGGGTCACCGCGGCCCCGCGCTCCAGGGTGCGGCCGACGGTGCAGTGCTGGTCGACCGCGCGGTGCACGACCGTGAGCAGGCGCTCGCGGGCGGCCGGGTCGAGGCTCGACAGGTCGACGACGAGCTCCTCCGCGAGCGCCGGGTAGCGGTCCTCGGTGTCGTGGGCCATGCCGCTGACCTTGATGGTGACGTCGACGTCGTCGCCCAGCCGGTGCGCGAGCGCCGCGTCGGACGACAGGCCGCTGCACGCGGCGAGCGCGATCTTGAGCAGCTCGCCGGGCGTGAACCGGCCCTCGTCACCGACCGAGCCGATGAGCACCTCGGCGCCGCGGGACGAGCGGCCCGTGTACTGCCGCTTGCCGGTGCGCTCGACCCACAGCTCGGTGTCGCCGGCGTTCTTCGTCACGTCGGGCGTCGTCGCGACCGCGGGCACGGGTGCGGGCGTGGACTCCGGGGCGGGCGTCGCGGACTCGGCCGCGGACGCGTCCGGAGCGGTCGGAAGCGTCTGCTGCGCCACCGTCTGGTCCGTCGTCATGC
This sequence comes from Cellulomonas septica, assembly GCF_012396155.1. GTDB lineage: Bacteria > Actinomycetota > Actinomycetes > Actinomycetales > Cellulomonadaceae > Cellulomonas > Cellulomonas septica. The sequence goes on from NZ_JAAXOY010000282.1 coordinate 2,670, forward strand.
GCTCGATCCTGCCACGCAGGCGTCCGCGCGACCGCTCGGCGGGTGTTCGCCGTGCGAGGACGCGGTGCAGAGGTCGTGCGGCGAGGACCCGGTCAGGCGTCGCCCGCGACCTGGTCCAGGTAGTGCTGGTTGTACATGAGCCCGACCACGTTGCCGAAGGGGTCGACGACCGCGGCGGTCACGAACCCGGGCCCGAACTCCGTGATCGGCTGCAACGGCGTCGCACCGGCCGCGAGGAACGTGTCGAGCGCCTTCTGCACGTCGTCGACCGCCCAGTACGCGACGATCCCGCCCGGCTCGCCGGTGCGCAGGCCCGGGAGCGCGAAGCGGCGGTCGATGATGCCGAGCTCGGTCCCGTGGTCGCCCAGCCGGAACTCGAGGTAGCTCGGTGCCGCGGGCGGCTCGGGGCGCGCGTAGTACGGCTCGACACCCAGCAGGTCGGCGTACCAGGCGCCGGCGGCGGAGACGTCGTCGGCCCACAGGGAGAGAGTCGAGATCCCGCGGAGCGTGACCGGTGCCGCCATGACCGTTCCTTCCGTCGTGGGGTGGTGCGTCCACGGTAGCGACGGGGTCCGACACGCCCGTCGGCCGTGCCCGAGGACCTGCGCGACCCGCGCGTCGGGCCTGCGGCGTGTGGCTGGACGCCGCCCCCGCGGCGCGCCAGGGTGAGCCTGCCGGTGGTGGTCGTGGCGACGGAGGTCCGGGTGGGCGACGGGACGGGTTCGGGCGCGGCGGGCACCACGGGGACCGGCCACGCGCAGCGCACGCTCGTGGTGCTCGCCGCGGTCGTGGTGCTGCTGGCCGGGGTGTGGGCGGCCCGCGACCTGCTGGGACCGCTCGCGCTCGGGGCGGTGATCGTCGTGATCGTGCACCCGCTGCGGTTCCCGCTCGAGCGGCGCGGCTGGCCCTCGTGGGCGGCGACGACGGTCGTCGTGGTCGTGGGGTGGCTCGTGATCCTCACGATCGCAGGGCTCATCGCGTTCGCGGTCGCGCGGTTCGCCGTCATGGTCGGCGACTACGCCGACGAGCTCGGCTCGGTGGTCGACGACGCGTCGCGGCGGCTCGCCGGCCTCGGGCTCGACGGGACCGCCGCGGACGCGGCGTCGGCGGCGCTCGACCCGGCCCGGCTGGTCGGCGTGGTCACGTCGCTGGGGTCGTCCGCGGTGTCGGTGCTCGGGGCGCTGTTCGTCGTCTTCGCGTACGTGCTGTTCATGGCGGCCGACGGTGCCCGGTACGCGAGCGCGGGGCGGCTGTTCGGCACCGAGCGCGGGCCGGCGCTCGGGCGCATCGCGCGGTTCACGACGGGCGTGCGGCGGTACTACGTCGTCAACGCGACGTTCGGTGCGATCGTCGCGGTGCTCGACGGGATCGCGCTCGCGATGCTCGGCATCCCCGCGCCGGTCGTGTGGGCGATCCTCGCGTTCGTCACGAACTTCGTGCCGAACGTGGGGTTCGTGCTCGGGCTGATCCCGCCCGCGGTGCTCGCGCTCGTCGTCGGCGGGTGGCCGCTCATGCTCGGCGTGATCGCGGTCTACTGCGTGGTCAACGTCGTGCTGCAGGTGCTGGTCCAGCCGAAGTTCGTGAGCGACGCCTGGTGCTTGGGCATGCCCCAGATGCCCTTGCCGCCCTTGACGGACACCTCGGTCGAGACGGGCAGGTCGACGACGTACTGGCCGAGCTGCAGCGTCCGCATGAGGGCGAGAGGCAGG
>NZ_JAAXOY010000283.1 GCF_012396155.1 Cellulomonas septica
GGTCGACGCGCGGTTCGCGCAGGTCGCCGACGGGTTCACCGCGGCGACCGACGCGACGCTCGCGGCCCGGCAGCAGGAGTCGGCGCGCTCGCTCGAGGAGCTGCGCGGCCGGCAGCGGCGGATGGTCGACGGGCTGCTCGCGGAGGCCGACCGGACGTGCGCCGACGCGCGCGCCGAGCTCACACGCATGGGCGGCGAGAACCAGCGGGCCACCCGCGAGGCGACGGACCGCGCCGTCGAGGAGGCCGTCAAGCCCAAGACGGACGACGTCAGCACCCGCGCGCACGAGGCGGCCGAGCAGGTCGACGAGGGGTTCTGGGCGGGCCTCGGACGCGCGGTGTGGAAGCTCGCGGTCGGCCTCGTCGTGCTCGTCGTGGTCGCGCTCGTCGTCGCCGCGATCGCGGCCGCGTTCGGCGTGATCCTCACCGCGTGGACGGCCGTGATGATCGCGGGCGCGCTCCTGCTCACGGCGTCGCTCGTGCTCGCGCTCGTGCACCGGCTGGGCCAGCGCGAGCTGCAGGGGCGGCCCGTCACCGCGGTCCTCGTCGCGCTCGCCGACACCGTGGGCGTGACCGGGATCTACGAGGGCATCGGCGGGCACGACATCGTCACGGGCGCCGAGATCAACGTGGCCGACCGCACCGAGCGTGGGATCCTCGGCGCCGTCACGCTCGTCGGCCTCATCTTCGGGGCGCGCTCGGCGATCAAGGGCCCGCCCGGCGGCACCTTCACGCAGCCCGTCGGCTCGGTGCCCGGCTTCGGGGCCATGGGCGCGGGGGCGCGGGCCGTCGCCGGTGCGCGGTCGGTCGCGGGCGAGCTCGCGGGCCTGGTGGGACGCGGCGCGAAGGCCGTCAAGGAGTGGTGGAACCGTCCCCGCACGCCCGAGCCCGAGCCCGTGCCCCCGACCCAGCCGGCCGAGCCCGTCCGGTTCGGCCGGACCGAGGACGGGTACCACGCCGACCGGATCTTCATGGACTGGCTCAGCCACGAGATCCCGCCCGAGGGCTGGAAGCTGCACGTGAGCGCGACCCCCGAGTCGGCGGCCGCGACCGCGGAGGCCGTGCTGCCCGTCCTGCGTCGCATGGGCGTCAACCACAAGGTCGTCGGGTCGCCCGAGCAGCTCGCCTCCATGGGCGGCGGCCAGCAGGGTAAGTTCATCACGATCTACCCGGACACCCCCGCGCAGGCCCGCGCGATCGTGTCCACGCTCGACAGCGTCCTCGCAGGTCGCGCCCGCGGCGACGACCGTCGCGCAGTCGACGGACGTCCTCGGCGATCTCGGCGAGGTCCTGAGCACGGCGGACGCCGCCCTCGACCCGGCGGCGCTCGCGCCCCGGGTGACGGGCCCGGCGCTCGCGACCCGGACCGCGGAGTACGTCCGCTCGGGCGTGACGGGTGGCGCGAAGCCGCCGACGGTGCTGCCGACCGACGAGCAGGTCCTCATCGTCCCGCAGACCACCCAGTGGCCGCGGACGCAGCTCGTGGTGACCGAGCAGCCGGACGACCTGCAGGCGCCCCGCATCCTCGTGCTCCAGCAGGCGGCGCCCCGCGAGCAGTACAAGCTCTGGGGGTGGGCGCGGATGGCCCCCGGCGTCAGCATGCCGGCGACGGCCGAGCCCTCGACCGGCAGCGCGGTGCTCGCGCCCGACGCCCAGGGGCTCGTCGTCACGCCGGCGGACGCGTTGGCGCAGTACGCGGACGTCCTCGCGAACGGTGCGGGCTCGGCGTACGCGGCGACGTTCGCACCGGACCCGTTCCGTGCGGCGATCGAGGCCGCGCGGGCCGCGATGGTCGCGGGCGTGGAGTCGGCGGCGTCGGCGACGGAGACGTACACGCCGGACCCCGCTCCGGTGGTCGCGCTCGCGACCGCCGACGGCGGCGCGATCGTCGTCGGGCAGATGACGACGGTCTCGACGGTGACGCTCACCGTGGCTGGCGGGACCATCCCGATCCAGGACCCGTTCTACGCTGCGCTCACGGGGACGCAGAGCGCCGCCACGGCGTTCGCCCGGACCTACACCGACGTGCTCGTGATGTACGTGCCGCCCGCCGACAGCGGAGCACCGGTGCAGGTCCTCGCGGCCGAGCACGCGGTGACCGCCGCCAGCGCCTCCTGATCCTGACCGACCCGACCCACCCAGCGACACGACCAGCCCGGGACGCGGTGCCCGGGACGAAGGATGACGCGCATGTCCCAGCCCTCCGGGCCCCGTCCCCGCCTCGACGTCCGCGGCGCCGTCGACCTGTCCGGCCTCGCCCGCTCGACGCCGCCCCCCGGGACGCCGGGCGGGCTCGACAAGCCGAGCGCCTACGCCCTCGACGTCGACGAGTCCACGTTCAACGACGTCCTCCAGCGCTCGACGCAGCACCCCGTGGTCGTCGTCCTCTGGGCGCCGTGGAGCGAGGTGAGCACGGGTGTGGCTGCGGACCTCGCCGCGCTGGCCGACGAGGACGCGGGCCGCTGGCTGCTGGCACGGATCGACGCCGACGCGAACCCGCGGGTCGCCCAGGCGTTCCAGGCGCAGTCGGTCCCGACGGTCGTCGCGGTGCTGGCGGGCCAGCCGCTGCCGCTGTTCCAGGGCGCCTACCCGCGTGACCAGGTGCGCGCGGTGATCGACCAGGTGCTCGCGGCCGCGGAGGCGAACGGCATCACGGGACGCGTGGCCCCGGCGGGGGACGAGCCCGAGGGCGAGCCGGAGCCGGAGCTGCCCCCGCTGCACCAGGCGGCCTACGACGCGATCGAGGCGGACGACCTCCCGGCGGCGCGCGCCGCCTACGAGCAGGCGCTGACCGAGAACCCGCGCGACGCGCTCGCCCGCGCCGGCCTCGCCCAGGTGGGGCTGCTCGAGCGGACGCACGACGTCGACCTGCGTGCGGTGCGGACCGCGGCAGCCGACCGGCCCGACGACGTCGACGCCCAGCTCGCCGTCGCGGACCTCGACGTCCTGGGCGGCCAGGTCGAGGACGCGTTTGCTCGCCTCGTCGACGTCCTGCGCCGCACCTTCGGCGCCGACAAGGAGCGCGTCCGCCTGCGACTCGTCGACCTGTTCGAGGTCGTGGGAGGCGACGACCCCCGCGTGGTGGCGGCCCGCCGCGCGATGGCGAGCGCCCTGTACTGAGCCCCAGCACCGACCGGACGGCCGGTCGACGTCGATGTTCGCGCAGGTCAGCGCGCATCCCGTCGGCCGGCCGTCGTCGTCTCCGGGCCCGCGTGACGGGCGTCACCGGAGGTCGATTTGATCTTCCGGGCCACCGCTGCGTAATGTTCTCGACGTCGCCCGGCAGGGAGGAACGGACACCGAGGAAAGATCCCGGTGGCTGGTCCCGCGAGCGACATCCCCCGGATCTCCGACCGACGAGACCTCTCGCCGGTCGACACGAGCGTCCGGATGTGGAGCGAGCATGACCACGCCGAACCAGCCCGAGAGGGCAGGTTGACGAGGAAGAGCCGGTCCGCTAGGTTTGAACGGTTGCCTCCGGCCGGATCGAGAGATCCGAAGGGATGCGCGTCTGTTCCTTGAGAACTCAACAGTGTGCCAAGTAGTCGATGCCAAGATGGTCCATCGCACAGTGTGCGGTGGGTCTTGGTTGAGATTGAGGAGGCTCGTCCACCCCCGTGGATCGGGTCTTCTTTTGACAGCCGAATCTGATTGGTCCTTCGGGGCTGTTTCGTGTGTCGGTTGCCTGCCTGCTTCGGTGGGTGGGTGCCATGTAGACATTTACGGAGAGTTTGATTCTGGCTCAGGACGAACGCTGGCGGCGTGCTTAACACATGCAAGTCGAACGGTGATGGCCAGCTTGCTGGTCTGATCAGTGGCGAACGGGTGAGTAACACGTGAGCAACCTGCCCCTGACTCTGGGATAACGACCGGAAACGGTCGCTAATACCGGATATGAGACGTACAGGCATCTGTTGCGTCTGGAAAGTTTTTCGGTCAGGGATGGGCTCGCGGCCTATCAGCTTGTTGGTGGGGTAACGGCCTACCAAGGCGACGACGGGTAGCCGGCCTGAGAGGGCGACCGGCCACACTGGGACTGAGACACGGCCCAGACTCCTACGGGAGGCAGCAGTGGGGAATATTGCACAATGGGCGCAAGCCTGATGCAGCGACGCCGCGTGAGGGATGACGGCCTTCGGGTTGTAAACCTCTTTCAGCAGGGAAGAAGCGCAAGTGACGGTACCTGCAGAAGAAGCGCCGGCTAACTACGTGCCAGCAGCCGCGGTAATACGTAGGGCGCAAGCGTTGTCCGGAATTATTGGGCGTAAAGAGCTCGTAGGCGGTCTGTCGCGTCTGCTGTGAAAACCTCAGGCTCAACCTGGGGCTTGCAGTGGGTACGGGCAGACTAGAGTGCGGTAGGGGTG
>NZ_JAAXOY010000284.1 GCF_012396155.1 Cellulomonas septica
CGGCTGACCGGGACGGCCGGCGCACACCCGGCTGGCCGCAGGTCGGACGTCGGCGACCTCGCGAGGCTGCCAGGACGCACCCGCAGGTGCGCACCGCACCGGAGGTCCGTCCGACGCGACCCGGGTGCGGGGTGTCAGTGCCGGCGGCGCAGCGCCCAGGCGAACGCGAGCACCGTGACCGCGGTCGCGGCGACGATCTGCCCCCCGACGATCACCCGGTTCAGGTCGAGCGTGGGCCGCCACTGCACCCCGGACTCGTCGACGACGAACACGCCGACGGCCTTGACGTGCGCGGCGTACCCGCCACCCCCGCCGTGCCCGCCGCCGTGCCCGTGGTGCGGCTCGGGGTCCCCGGAACGTCGGCCGAACGACGGCGCCGACGGCAGGTCGCCCTCGCCGTCCCCGGCGCCGAGGCCGACCGCCCCCGAGACGCGCGCGACGGGGATGACGAGCCTGCCGTCCTTCTCGTACGCGTCGCCGAACACGCGGCGGACCGTGAGGTTGTCGTTGGCGGCGCCGGCGAGCTGCGTCGGGTCGAAACGAGGTGCGTCGGACATGCGTTCCTCCGTGCGTTCTCGGTCGGTCAGGAGCAGGTCGAGCGGTTCAGGTGCAGGTGGGTGCCTCCGTGAAGGCGGACTCGTCGTCCAGCATGGCGCGCAGGGTGCTCACGGGCACCACGAAGCTGTGCCCCTCGGCGTCCTTCGCGTACACGACCCCGACGACGCGCCCGTCGGTGTCGAGCACGGCGGAGCCCGAGCTCCCCGGCTCGACGGGGGCGTCGGTCACGAGGACCTCGCCGAGGTTGACGTTGAGCGGGTCGGTCGTCGCGCCGAGCACGGCGCCGGTCGTGATCGTGAGCCGCTGCCCGAGCGGGTAGCCGACGACGGTCACGGCGTCACCGGGTACGGGGTCGGCGTCCGCGAGCTCGGGTGCCGCGGGCAGCGGCTCGGCCGTCCGGACGATCGCGAGGTCCGCGAGGCCCGCGGTGCTCGCGGCCGTCGCGCCGACGTCGCGCCCGTCGTACGTGCTGAGCTGCAGCGCGGACGAGTCGGCGACGACGTGCCGGTTCGTGACGAGCGTGTTCGCGTCGATCGCGAAGCCCGAGCCGGTCGAGACGGAGCCGCACCCGATGTTCCGGATGCGGACCGCCATGCGCTGGGCCGAGTCGAAGCCGTCGGGGGAGAGGTTGCCGGACGACGTGGGCGCCGGCGCGGGGGCGCGGCTCGGGATGACGCTCGACGGCACCGGCGCGGGCATGGCCGGCAGGACGGCGCAGCCGGTCAGGGACGCCAGGAGCGCGAGCCCGGAGAGCGCCCTCAGGCGGGGTCGCGTCACCGGTCGAGCTCGCGCTGGAGGGAGGCGTTCGCGTCGGTCGCGGCCCCGCACACGCGGTCCACGTCGGTCGCGAAGCGCTGCAGGTCGGACGGGTCGTACTGGTCGGACTCGCGGAGGTAGCCGATGAGGCGCTGCTGGCCGTCGATGCAGTTCGCGAGCGCGGTCGCGACCTGACCCGCGGCCTGGGACACGCGCGCCTGGTAGTCGGCGAGCTGCTGCTGCGAGGCGCTCGTGTCGCCGAGCCGCGCCTTCTCGTCCGCGAGCTCGGTGATGCGCTGCTGCGCGGCGGCGAGCTGGGTCTGCGTGTCCGTGAGCTCGGCCTGCGCGGCCTCGAGGTCCGTCTGCGCCTGGGCCAGCGCCGTGCCGTGCGTGCGCGCGAGGTCCTCCCACTGCGACGACGACCGCTGCCACGCGCTCGTGGGGCTGCGCGTCGTCGACGGCACGTTCCGCGACCCGTCGTTCGTCGAGGACCTCGACGTGCGGTTCGCGCGCCTGTTCCTCGACGTCCCCGCCGACGTCGCCGCCCAGCGGCCCGTCTCCCGCGCCTGGGCACCGCTCGTCGAGCGTCGGGCTCTGCGCGGCATCGAACCCGTCCAGTTCGCGCTCGCGGGCATGAACGCGCACATCAACCTCGACCTCGCGCTCGCGGTCGTCGCGACGTGCCGGGCGCGCGGCTGCGACCCCGACGACGGCGACGTGCACGCCGACTTCGAGCGCGTGAACCGGGTGCTCGCCGAGGTCGTCCGGCCGATCCGGCAGTCGTTCCTCGACGCGTGCGTCGTGCAGCACGCGGGCGCCCTGTCGCCGCTCGCCGACCTCGTCACGAACTTCTCGATCGACAAGGCGCGCGACGCCGCCTGGGTGTCCGCGCAGGTGCTGTGGGAGGTCCGGGGTGCCACCGCGCTCGCGGCCGCCGTCCGCGACACGCTCGCGCGCACGGTCGGTCTCGTGGGGCGTCAGCTGCTCACGCGCTTCCCCTGACGCACCGGGGCGTCCTGGCACCCGCGATCGACGACGGCGGCGGTCGAGCCGTTCACCGGGCCCGGTGCGTCGGCGCGTGGACCAGGGGGCGTCAGAGCAGGGGGAGCATGCGGCCCAGGTCCGGGACGGCCTCCGAGGTGTGCTGCGCCTGCAGCGCTCGGGCGAGCTCGTCGACGTCGTAGGGCGTGCGCCCCGCGGCCAGGCGGAGCCAGCGACGCGCGTCGGCGACCTCGAGGCTCCACCCGCCACGCGCGACGACGATGTCGAGCAGCGCGTCCGCGACCAGGGCGAGGGCCGTGGGGTCGATCGGGTCCGGGCCGGTCCCGGTGCCGCGCGCGCGGCGCACCGAGCGGGCGAGGTCGTCGGCGTGCACCACGAGCTCGAGCACGCGCGACACGGTCATCGTCGAGAGCATCACGGGACCGCGGCGCGCCTGCACGACGCGGTCGTGCGGCCCCAGCGCGTCGAGGTTCGCGAACGCGGCGGCGGCCATCGCGTCGACGGCCTTCAGCGGGTTCGGTGCGATCTGCTCCGCGAGGTCGCGCGTCGTGTCCGCGATGTCCTGCGCCCGGGCGACGTACGTCCCGACGTACTCGGCGAGCGTGTACGGCACGGTCCCGTCGGGCAGCGGCGTGCACACGGCGAGCGCGTCCATCGCCCGGCCCAGGTGCGCGACGAGCTCGGCGACGGACCAGCCCTCGAGGACGGACGGCGCGTCGGCCACGTCGTCGTCGACGACCTCGGCGACCCACGACCGCAGGCGGTCCCACTGGCTGCGCAGGGCGGCGGACGCGGCGGCGAGGTCGGTGTAGGACATCCGTTCATCGTGCCGCAGTCGCGCCTGCGTGACTCGTCATCCCGCGGACGACCCGCAGCCACGTCCGTCGTGACGCGGTCGACGCCCGCCACGCGGACAGCGGGCGCGCGCCCGGCGACGAGGTCAGCGGGTGCGGACCTCGTCGGTCAGGAACGCGGAGACGATCGCGCCGACCTGGTCCTCCTCGATGAGGAACCCGTCGTGCCCGTACGGCGAGCGCACCGTCCGCACGGGTCCGGCGCCGGGGATGCCCGCGGCGATGCGCGCGGACTGCGCGGGCGGGAACAGCCGGTCGGAGTCGACCGCGATGACCAGGGCGCGCGCGGTGATCTGCGCGAGCGCCGCGGCGACGCCCCCGCGGTCGCGGCCGAGGTCGTGCGTGATCATCGTGCGCGTCAGCGCGACGTACGTGTTCGCGTCGAACCTGCGGGCGAGCTTGTCGCCGTGGTGGTCGAGGTAGGACTGCACGGCGAACCGGCCACCCTCGAGCGGGTCCTCGGCGCCCTGCGGGATGCGCCCGAACCGCTCGTCGAGCTCGGCGGCGCTGCGGTAGGTCTGGTGCGCGATCTGCCGGGCGATGCCGAGCCCGACGTGCGGGCCGTCGCCGTCGGCGGCGTCGTAGTAGTCGCCGTCGCGGTAGCGCGGGTCGGCGTGGATCGCGGCGAGCTGCGTGTGGAACCCGGCGATCTGGTCGCCCGACGTCTGCGCGGCCGTGGCGATCGCGGCGATCGAGCGGACGCGCTCCGGGGCGGTGACGGCCCACTCGAGCACGCGCAGCCCGCCCATGGACGCGCCGATGACGAGGGCCCACGAGTCGATGCCGAGCAGGTCGGCGAGGCGGACCTCGGCGGCGACCTGGTCGCGGACGGTCAGCAGCGGGAAGCGGCCGCCCCAGGGCCGCCCGTCGGGCGCGGTCGACGCGGGACCCGTCGAGCCCTGGCAGCCGCCGAGCACGTTGGGCGCGACGACGAACCACTCGTCGGTGTCGATCGGGGCGCCGGGCCCGACCATCGACTGCCACCAGCCGGCGGTCGGGTGCCCGTCGCCCGCGGGCCCGGTGACGTGCGAGTCCCCGGTGAGCGCGTGCAGGACGAGCACCGCGTTGCTGCCGTCCTCGTTCAGCGTGCCCCACGTCTCGTACGCGAGCCGCACGGCGGGCAGCCTTCCGCCCGACTCGAGCGCGAACGGGCCGAGGTCGGCGAACTGCCGCCGCCCGACCGGGTCGCCCTCGCGCCAGGCCGACGACGCGCGCACGGGCGGCC
>NZ_JAAXOY010000285.1 GCF_012396155.1 Cellulomonas septica
ACGCGACGGACCCGAGGTCGCCCCACGCGGCCGCGAGCCCGTCGACGCCCCGCCGCAGCACGTCGGGCGCCTCCGCGAACGGCACGCGCACGTGGTCCTCGAGGCCGCCGTCGACGCCGAACGCGGGGCCGGGGACCAGCCGCACGCCGTGCCGCAGCGCCGACGCCGCGAGCGCCGACGACACGGGTGCACCGAGGTCGACCCACAGCGACAGCCCGCCGGCCGGCACCGGCACGTCCCACGTCGGCAGCTGCTCGCGCAGCAGCCCGACGAGCAGGTCGCGACGCTCGCGCAGCACGGCGCGACGGGCGGCGAGGACGTCGGCGGCGCACGCGAGGAGCTCCGCGACCACCAGCTGCTCGAGGGGCGGCGTGCCGATGTCGACGTGCGCCCGCACCGACGCCAGCCGGGACACGAGGTCGGGGTGCGCGCGCACCCAGCCGACGCGCAGGCCGCCCCAGAACGACTTCGAGGCCGAGCCGATCGCGACGACCACGTGCGACGCGCTGCCGTCGCCCGGGAAGGACGCCGGCGCGTCGCCGTCGATCGTGAGCTCGGTGAGCACCTCGTCGCCCACGACCGTGGTCCGGTGCCGTCGTGCGATCGCCCGCACGGCGGCGCGCTGGTCGGGGTCGAGGCTCGTCCCGGTCGGGTTGCGGTGGTCGGGGATGAGGTAGACGAGCCGCGGCGCGACCTGGCGGACGGTCGACTCGAGCAGGTCGACGTCGAGGCCGTCGGCGCCCGATGGGACGGGCACTGGTCGTGCGCCGGCGGCACGGACGACGTCGACCGCGTGCGGGTAGGTCGGCTGCTCGACGACGACGCGGTCGCCCGGGCCGGCGTGCGCCGCGACGAGCAGGTGGATCGCCTGCTGCGCACCGGTGGTGACGAGGATCTGGTCGGGCGAGGTCGGGGTGCCGCGCTCGGTGTACCAGCGGGCGACGGCCTCGCGCAGGACGGGCAGGCCGAGCGGCGCGTAGCCGCTACCCGCGAGGTGGCGGGGGAGCGCGTCGAGCGCGGCGAGGTAGGCGCCGTGCAGCGCCGACGGCGCCGACGGTGCCGCGATCGAGAGGTCGGTGAGCGAGTCGTCGACGCCGCCGAGGACGGGCATCGGCCGACGCGCGCCCGGACCGGACGGGAGCGTGGTGACGGTGCCGCTGCCGCGCCGGCTCACCAGGTAGCCCTCGTCGCGCAGCAGCCCGTAGGCGGCGGTCGCGGTCGTGCGGGAGACGCCGAGCGCGTCGGCGAGCTCGCGCTCGCCCGGCAGGCGGGTGCTGATCGGGAGCGTGCCGGACAGGATCGCGGCGCGCAGCGCGTCGGCGAGGGCGGTGTAGGCGGGTCCGCCCTGCTGCCAGGCGCCGAGCAGGCGTGCGACCCGGGCGCCGGCGACGCGGCGGTCGGTGGGGAGGTCCGAGACCGTCATGGAGCCACTTTCCCACAAGTGGCTATGTTCCCGGTAGCCACTCGATCGAGAGGATGAGGCCATGTTGAACGCGCTCGGCCTCACCCTCGTGTGGGGTCTCGTCGGTCTCGGTCTCCTCGCCGCCCTCGTCGTCGCGCTCGCCCGCCTCGTGCGCGGCGACGGACTCGGGCACCGGCCCCCGCCGCCCTGCCGTCCGGACTGGGCCGCCGGGAGCATGCTCGAGGTCCGGTCGAGCGTGCGGACCGGCCTGTGAGGGGCGCGCTGCGCGACCTCGCGCACCGGCCCGTCCGTCGTCTCGTCCAGCTGTTCGCCGGCGTCGTGCTCTACGCGGTGTCGATCGCGCTCGTCGTGCACGCGGGGCAGGGGAGCATGCCGTGGGACGTCCTCACGCAGGGGATCGCGCACCGCACCGGCCTGTCGTTCGGCACGATCACGCTGTTGACGAGCGTCGCGGTGCTGCTGTGCTGGTGGCCGCTGCGCCAGCGGCCCGGGATCGGGACCGTCGCGAACGTCCTCGTCATCGGCTTGCTCGTCGACCCGGTGCTCGCGCTGCTCGACCGCCTGCCCGACCCGTTGCCGCTCGCGGCGGCGATCGCCCTGGCGGTGACCGGCATCGTGCTCAACGGCGTGGCCACGGGTCTCTACGTGGGCGCGCGCCTCGGGCCGGGCCCGCGCGACGGACTCATGACGGGGCTCGTCGCGCGCACCGGGAAGTCCGTCCGGCTCGTCCGCACGACCATCGAGGTGGCCGTCGTGTCCGTCGGCTGGCTGCTCGGCGGCACCGTCGGGTGGGCCACGCTCGCCTACGCGCTCGGCGTCGGTCCGCTCGCGCAGGTCTTCCTGCGCCTGTTCACCGTCCCGCTCGACGACCCCGCACCGCAGCCGGCCGCGGAGCCGGTGACCGCCTGACACGACGGTGCCCCGCCCTGCCCGGAGACCGGGGAGGACGGGGCACCGTGCGTGCCGGCGCGCGTCGGCGCAGCGCCGTCAGCGCGACGCGGGCGACGACTTCGCGGTCTCCGCGGGGTCGGTGACGACCGAGTCGCCCAGGACCTCGTCGATCCGGGCCATCAGCTCGGCGGGGATCTCGACGCCGGACGCCTTGACGTTCTCCGCGACCTGCTCGGGACGCGACGCGCCGATGATCGCCGACGCGACGTTCGGGTTCTGCAGCACCCACGCGACCGCCAGCTGCGCCATGGACAGGCCCAGCTCGTCGGCGATCGGGCGCAGGTCCTGCACGCGGGCGAGCGTCTCCTCCTGCTCGAGGAAGCGCCCGATCATGCGCGCGCCGCCCTTCTCGTCCGTCGCGCGCGACCCCGCGGGGGCCGGCTGGCCCGGCTTGTACTTGCCGGTGAGCACGCCCTGCGCGACCGGCGACCAGACGATCTGCGACAGCCCGAGCTCCTGCGACGTCGGGACGACGTCGCCCTCGATGACGCGCCACAGCGCGGAGTACTGCGGCTGGTTCGACACGAGCCGGAAGCCGAGGTCCTGCGCGAGCTCCTGCCCCGCGCGGATCTGGTCGGCGGTCCACTCGCTCACGCCGATGTACAGCGCCTTGCCCTGCCGGACGACGTGCGCGAACGCCTCCATCGTCTCCTCGAGCGGCGTCGCGTGGTCGTAGCGGTGCGCCTGGTACAGGTCGACGTAGTCGGTCTGCAGCCGCTCGAGCGAGCCGTCGATCGACTCCAGGATGTGCTTGCGCGACAGGCCCGAGTCGTTGGCGCCGCGCGGGCCCGTCGGCCAGTAGACCTTGGTGAAGATCTCGAGGCTCTGGCGGCGCTCGCCCTTCAGCGCCTCGCCGAGCACCGACTCCGCGACGGTGTTCGCGTAGACGTCGGCGGTGTCGAACGTCGTGATGCCCGCGTCGAGCGCAGCACGCACGCACGCCGTCGCGGTGTCGTTCTCGACCTGCGAGCCGTGCGTGAGCCAGTTGCCGTAGGTGATCTCGGTGATCTTGAGGCCGGATCGGCCCAGGTGGCGGTAGTTGACCATGCGATCAACCCTACGTCCGTCACCGGACCGCGCCGCACGGCCCGGGCACCGCCGGGCGACGCGTCAGGCGGGCTTCTGCCCGTGCTTGACCTGCGGCTTCGGCATGCGCGACGGGCGGATCTGGAACGCCCGCAGGACGCCGTACATCGCGGTGCCGCGGACCACGGCCTTCTCCCCGAACTTGGCGATCAGCCGCTTCTTGAGGCCGCGCCACAGCAGCCACCCGTCCACGATCGCGGCGAGCACGTACACGTACAGCGCGACGATCACGTAGAACGCGAACACCGGTGCGGTCTGCGCGAGCGCGAACTGCGCGACGAGCGCGACGGCCGCGACGGGGAGGAACAGCTCGCCGAGGCTCCACCGCGCGTCCACCCAGTCGCGCACGTAGCGACGGACCGGACCGCGGTCCTTCGCGGGCATGAAGCGCTCGTCGCCCGTCTGCATGGCCTTGTACTCGCGGTCGCGCTGCTCGCGCTGCGCCGCCCGGGCGGCCTTCGACGCGGCCTTGCGGTCCTGCGGCACGAGGGGACGCTTGTTGGCGGCCTGCGCCTCCTTGCGCTTGGGCGTGGGGCGTCCCTTGCCGCCGGGGAGGTCGGGGGTCGGAGCCGACTCCACGAGGCCGGGGATCTCGTTCACGGGCTCCTTGCTGCGTCCGAACACCCCCTCAGGGTAGTCGAGTACCGTGGCGATCCGTGACCGACCAGCGCGCTCCCGAGACCCCGACCGACCCCACCGCCCGCCTCGACGAGCTGCGCACGCGCACCGCGTCGGCGTTCGCGGGGATCCGCACGGACCTGGAGGCGCTGGTCCGCATCCCCAGCGTCTCGAACGCCGCGTTCGACCAGGCCCACGTGCGGTCGAGCGCCGACGCGGTCGCCGACCTCCTGCGCGGTGCCGGTCTCGACGAGGTCGACGTGCTCACCGTCACGACGGCCGACGGCCGCACCGGCGCCCCCGCGGT
>NZ_JAAXOY010000286.1 GCF_012396155.1 Cellulomonas septica
CGGTCGCGGGCCAGCGGAGGTGCCGGGGTGCCGTCGGGGCGGGCCAGCAGGTGGCCGAGGAACCGCTTGCGGCTCGCGCCCACGAGGACGGGGAAGCCGTCGGCGACGAGCTCGGGCAGGCGTGCGAGCAGCGGCCAGTTGCTCGCGCCGGGCTTCGCGAAGCCCAGACCCGGGTCGAGCACGACCTGGTGGTCGGCGACGCCCGCCGCGCGCAGCGACGCGACGCGCTGCGCGAGCTCGGCGCGCACGTCGCTGACGACGTCGCCGTACTGGTCGAGGTCGTCCATGACGTCGGCGTGCCCGCGCCAGTGCATCGCGACGTACGCGACGCCCGTCTCCGCGACGGCGGCCGGCATGTCGTCGTCGGCGAGCCCGCCGGACACGTCGTTGACCAGCACCGCCCCGCGCTCGACGGCGGCCCGCGCGACGACCGCGCGCGTCGTGTCGACGCTCACCGCCGCCCCGCGCGACGCGAGCGCCTCGACGACGGGCAGGACGCGCGCGAGCTCGTCCTCGACGGGCACGCGTCGCGCACCCGGTCGCGTGGACTCGCCGCCCACGTCGAGCAGGTCCGCGCCCTGGTCGAGCAGCTCGAGCCCGTGCGCGACCGCGGCGTTCGGCGTGAACCAGCGGCCGCCGTCGGAGAACGAGTCGGGCGTGACGTTGACGACGCCCATGACGAGGGTGCGGCCCACGTCGTGCAGGTGCGCCGGCAGGGGCGCCGGCTGGCGGCGCGGGGAAGCCGTCGCGGTGGCGTCGGGGCGGGTCACGGTGCCGAGCCTAGGGGCGCTGCGCGAGGGGCGTCAGCGGCCGAGGACCAGGCTCATCGCCTCGGCGCGGGTCGCGACGTCGCGCATCTGCCCGCGCACGGCCGAGGTGACGGTGCGCGACCCGGGCTTGCGGACGCCGCGCATGGACATGCACAGGTGCTCGCACTCGACGACGACGAGCACGCCGCGCGGCTGCAGGATCTCGACGAGCGCGTCGGCGACCTGCGACGTGAGGCGCTCCTGCACCTGCGGGCGGCGCGCGTAGACGTCGACGAGCCGCGCGAGCTTGCTCAGGCCGGTGATCCGGCCGTCGGCCCCGGGGATGTACCCGACGTGCGCGACGCCGTGGAACGGCACGAGGTGGTGCTCGCACGTCGAGTACACCTCGATGTCCTTGACCATGACCATCTCCTCGTGGCCGAGGTCGAAGGTCGTCGTGAGGACGTCGGCGGGCTCCTGGTAGAGGCCCGCGAAGATCTCCCGGTAGGCGCGCGCGACGCGGGCCGGGGTCTCGAGCAGACCCTCGCGGTCCGGGTCCTCGCCGACGGCGAGCAGCAGCTCGCGCACGGCGGCCTCGGCACGCTTCTCGTCGTACTCGCCGACCGCGCGGCCGGCACCCGTCACGGGACCGATCGTCGACGGCACGCCGTCGACCACGTCACTCACCGTCCCGGCTCCAGCCGCGCGTGTCCGGCGTCTGCTCGGGCGGGAGCTCGACGACCTTCCGCGCGGGGTTCTCGTCGCCGACGACCGCGGCCTCGTCCTCGGGGATCACCGGGTGGCCGTTCTGCGCGGCCTTCTCGGCCGGGGTGAGGACGGGACCCTGCGTCGAGACGGCCCGCTGCTCGCTCGACAGCCACACGCGACGCGGCGGGCGCTTCACGATGGGCTTGAAGATCTCGGCGAGCTGCTCGGCGTTCAGCGTCTCCTTCTCGAGGAGCTCGAGGACCAGGTCGTCGAGGACCTCGCGGTACTCGACGAGGATCTCCCACGCCTCGTCGTGCGCGCGCTCGATGAGCGCCCGGACCTCGAGGTCGATCGACCCGGCGACGTCCTCCGAGTAGTCGCGCTGGTGGCCCACGTCGCGGCCGAGGAAGACCTCGTTCGACTCCTGGCCCAGCCGGATCGCGCCGAGACGCGCGCTCATGCCGAACTGCGTCACCATCCGGCGCGCGGTGGCCGTGGCCTTCTCGATGTCGTTGCTCGCACCCGTCGTCGGGTCGTGGAAGACGAGCTCCTCGGCGACGCGGCCGCCCATGGCGTACGCGAGCTGGTCGAGCAGCTCGTTGCGCGTCGTCGAGTACTTGTCCTCGGTCGGCATGACCATCGTGTAGCCGAGGGCCCGGCCGCGCGGCAGGATCGTCACCTTCGTGACCGGGTCGGTGTAGCGCAGCGCCGCCGCGACGAGGGCGTGGCCGCCCTCGTGGTACGCGGTGATCTTCTGCTCCTTGATGTTCATGACGCGCGTGCGCTTCTGCGGACCTGCGATGACGCGGTCGATCGCCTCGTCGAGCGCGTGGTCGTCGATGATCTGCGCGTTCTTGCGCGCGGTGAGCAGCGCGGCCTCGTTGAGCACGTTCGCGAGGTCCGCACCTGTGAACCCGGGCGTGCGGCGCGCGACGGCGACGAGGTCGACGTGCGGGGCCATCGGCTTGCCCTGCGCGTGCACCGTGAGGATCTTCTCGCGGCCCTTGAGGTCCGGCGGCTCGACCGCGACCTGCCGGTCGAACCGGCCGGGACGCAGCAGCGCCGGGTCGAGGATGTCGGGGCGGTTCGTCGCGGCGATGAGGATGACGTTCGTCTTGACGTCGAACCCGTCCATCTCGACGAGCATCTGGTTGAGCGTCTGCTCGCGCTCGTCGTGCCCGCCGCCGAGACCCGCACCACGGTGCCGGCCGACCGCGTCGATCTCGTCGACGAAGATGATCGCCGGCGAGTTCTCCTTGGCCTGCTGGAACAGGTCGCGCACGCGGCTCGCGCCGACGCCGACGAACATCTCGACGAAGTCGGAGCCGGAGATCGAGTAGAACGGCACGCCCGCCTCACCCGCGACGGCGCGGGCCAGGAGCGTCTTGCCGGTTCCCGGCGGGCCGTACAGCAGCACGCCCTTCGGGATCTTGGCGCCGACGGCCTGGAACTTCGCCGGCTCGGAGAGGAACTCCTTGATCTCCTGGAGCTCCTCGAGCGCCTCGTCGACGCCCGCGACGTCCGCGAACGTGACCTGCGGCGACTCCTTGCTCACCAGCTTGGCGCGCGACTTGCCGAAGCTCATCACCCGCGAGCCGCCGCCCTGCATGTTCGACATGAGGAACCAGAAGATCGCCAGGATGATGACGAACGGCAGGACGATGCCCAGCAGGCTCGACCACCACGACGTCTGCGGCACCTCGGACGTGTAGCCGTCCGGCAGGTCGGCCGACGCGACGGCGTCCGCGACCGCGGGGCCCTGCGGGACCACGTAGTAGAACTGCACGCGCTCGCCGAAGTTCTCGTCGTCCTTGACGAAGTCCTCGGACAGCGTGAGGTCCACCCTCTGCTGTCCCTCGGTGATCTTCGCCGACTCCGCCTTGCCGTCGGCCAGGAGCTCGAGGCCGTCGGAGGTGTCGATCCGGCTGACCTTCGGGGTGGCGAGCGCGGTCGCACCGATCCAGAGGAGCACGACGGCGAGCACGATCCACAGGATCGGGCCGCGGGCAAGACGCTTGAGGTTCATGGGCGATCGGGGCCAGGCCCCTCATCCTCCGCTCGCAGGGCTGGTGGCCTTCGAACTTACACGGCGATCCTGTGGCAACCCGCGGTGTTCGCCCAGGGCACATCACCGGCCGGGGGCGGCCCCGCGCAGGTCACGCGTAGACGTGCGGCGCGAGCGTCCCGACGAACGGCAGGTTGCGGTACTTCTCGGCGTAGTCCAGGCCGTAGCCGACGACGAACTCGTTCGGGATGTCGAAGCCGACGTAGCGGACGTCGACCTCGACCTTGGCGGCGTCGGGCTTGCGCAGCATCGTCGCGATCTCGACCGACGCCGGCCCGCGCGAGCGCAGGTTCGACAGCAGCCACGACAGCGTCAGGCCCGAGTCGATGATGTCCTCGACGATCAGGACGTGGCGGCCGTGCAGGTCCGTGTCCAGGTCCTTGAGGATCCGCACGACGCCCGACGACTTGGTGCCCGAGCCGTACGACGACACCGCCATCCAGTCCATCTGCGCGGGCGAGTGCAGGCGCCGGGCCAGGTCGGCCATGACCATGACCGCACCCTTGAGGACGCCGACCAGCAGCAGGTCCTTGCCCGCGTAGTCCGCGTCGACCTGCGCGGCGATCTCGTCGAGCCGCGCGTGCAGCTGCTCCTCGGTGAGGAGGACCCGCTCGAGGTCCGCGCCCATGTCGACTGGCTCCACCGTCACCGCTCCTGTCGCTCGTCGTGCACCGGCGGGGCCGGCCCGAGGAGAAGCCTGCCACACGCTCGTGAGGCCGCGACCCCGCCCGGCAGCGGCACCGGACCCTGCCCGTGCCAGTCCGTGAGGAGCGCGTCGACGGCCTGCACGTGCCCCCGATTGAGCGCGCCCGCGGGGCACCCGGCCTGCACGGCTGCGGCCCGCAGCGCCCG
>NZ_JAAXOY010000287.1 GCF_012396155.1 Cellulomonas septica
CCGGCGACCCCGCGATCGGCGGCCACCCGCTCGCGCACCGCGGGAGCGACCTCGGTGCCGAACGTCTCGATGACGGACGGGTCGTCGGTGCCGAGGATGAACGTCCCGACCCCCTCGTCGACCGCGAGCGCGACCAGCGCGTCGACCCACGCGGACGTCGACCCGGTGAGCGACCCGGAGCCGGGGGACAGGTTGAGCAGCCGTCGGATCTCCCGCGGGTCCCGCCCGGCCGCGACGGCGGCCGCGTCGATCGCCGCGTTCCCCCGCGCCAGGTCGCCCGGCTCCAGGTACCCCTCGGACGGCAGCCAGCCGTCGGCCTTCTCGGCGACCAGCCGCAGCATGCGCGGCTTGTACGCACCGAGCCAGATGCCCGCGTCGTGCACGGGCGCCGGCCCGCGCTTGGCCCCGTCGACCGAGTGGTACGAGCCGCCGGCCCGCAGCGGCGACCGCGACGACGTGTCCCACAGCCCGCGGATCACGTCGATCGCCTCGGACAGCGCGTCGACGCCCTGGCCCGGCGTGAGGCGAGACACGCCCATCCCGACCATCGCGTCCCAGAACGCCCCGGCACCGAGCCCGAGCTCGGCGCGCCCGCCGGACAGCAGGTCGAGCGACGCGACGGCGCGCGCGAGCACGGCGGGCTGCCGCAGCGGCAGGTTGAGGACGTTCCCCGCGAGGTGCACGCGCGAGGTCCGGGCGGCGACGTAGGACAGCAGCGTCCAGGTGTCGAGGAACCGCGGCTGGTACGGGTGGTCCTGGAACGTCACGAGGTCGAGCCCGACCTCCTCGGTGAGGACCGCGAGCGTCACGGGGGCCTGCGGGTCGGCGTTGGTCGGCGTCAGGAAGGTGCCGAAGGTGAGCTCGTGGCCGTAGTCGGGCATGGGTCCTCGTCGTCGTCGGTCGCGCGACACCGGGACGCCGGGCCGCACCTGCCGCAACGAGCGAACCACCCTGGACCTTCCCTCGCTCTCTTGTGGCGCACGATGGTTCTGTGGTTCATTAGTCGAGTAATGAACCAAGGAACTTCACGACGACAGGAGCAGCCGCATGTTCGACGGCCGTGAACCCCTGTACGTCCAGATCGCCGACCAGATCCGTCAGGACGTCCTCAGCGGCGCCCTCGAGGCCGAGGAGCAGGTCATGTCCACGACGCAGTACGCGACGACCTTCCGCATCAACCCGGCCACCGCCGCCAAGGCGTTCGCCGAGCTGGTCGACGAGGGCGTCCTCTACAAGCGCCGGGGCGTCGGCATGTTCGTCGCCCCCGGTGCCCGCGAGAAGCTGCGCGCCGAGCGCCGCGACACGTTCTTCGCCGACGTCGTCGACCCGGTGCTCGAGCAGGCCCGCCTGCTGGGCATCGACGTCGACGAGGTCGTCGCCCGCCTCCGCGAGCGCGCGGCCACCGCCGCGCAGCCCACCACCGACACCCCCCAGGCAGGTGCCCGATGACCGGCTTCGGCGTCGAGGTCCGCGACCTCACCGCCCGCTACGGCACGACGACCGCGCTCGACGCGGTGTCCTTCGAGATCCGCCCCGGCGCGATCACCGGACTGCTCGGCCGCAACGGCTCGGGCAAGACGACGTTCCTGTCGGTGCTCGCCGCTTTCCGCCGCCGCAACGGCGGCACGATCCTGGTCGACGGCGAGGACCCGTGGGAGAACCCGCGGATCATGGGCGGCACGTGCCTGATCCGCGAGAGCGGCGACGTCGTCCTCGACGAGGCGATCAAGGAGAACCTCGCGTTCCTCGCGGACCGCCGGCCGCACTTCGACCGGGAGGCGGCGGAGGCGCTGCTCGACCGGTTCGAGCTCGACCCCGACAAACGTCCCGACCGCATGAGCCGCGGCCAGCGCTCGGCGTTCGGCGTCGTCGTCGGCATCGCGACGCGGGCACCGCTCACGCTGCTCGACGAGGTGCACCTCGGCATGGACGCGCCCGCGCGGTACGCCTTCTACGACGCGCTGCTCGCCGACTGGATCGAGCACCCGCGCACGATCGTCCTGTCGAGCCACCTGATCGGCGAGGTCGAGCGGCTGCTCGAGGACGTCGTCGTCATCGACAAGGGCCGCGTCCTCGCGGCCGACGACGCGACGACCCTGCGCGAGCAGGGGCTCACCGTCACCGGTCCCGCCGACGCCGTCGACGCGTTCGTCGTCGGCCGCCGCGTCGTCGCCCGTCAGGCCCTCGGGCGCACGGCGCAGGCCACCGTCATCGGCACGCAGGCCGACGACGACGCCCGCGCACGCGCGGCCGGGCTGGAGCTCGGCGCCGTCGGGCTGCAGGACCTGTTCGTCCACCTGACCGACCGCGGCGCCGGCGAGACCGCCGACGCCCTCACCCCGCAGGAGTCCCGATGACCGCCGCCACGCCCGCCCTCCCGGCGAAGGCCCGCGCCGGCTACGTCGAGAACCAGACGTGGCTCACCGCGCGCTGGCTGCTGCGCACGCAGGTCTACCTCGCCGCGTGGTTCTGGGGCCTCGCCGTCGTGGTGGTCGCGGCCGTGATCGTGATCGTCACCAACGTCGGCGACCTGCACAACAGCATCGTCGCGTTCACGCGGCAGGGTGCGATCTGGTTCCCGTTCTCGGTGTTCATCATCGTCACCACGACGTACTTCCCGATCCACGTCGCGACGGGGCTGACCCGCCGCAGCCTGGTCCGCGGGTCGCTCGTCGCGGCGGCCGCCACGGCCGTGCTCTACGGCGGGGTCTTCTCGCTGCTGCTGCTCGTCGAGCGCGCGGTGTACGACGCCGCCGGATGGCAGTGGCAGTTCTTCGACGACCTGTCGGCAGGAGCCGGGCCGGAGACGTTCATCCCCGCCTCGCTGCTCACGTACTTCGTGACGTACGTGTCGGGGCTGCTCGTCGGCATCGTCTACCTGCGCACCGGCGGCTGGTGGGGCACGCTCCTGCTGCCGTTCACGGCCGGCCCGATCCTGCTCGTGTCCGCGTTCTTCGCCGCCGACGCCGGGCCCATCCCGACCGAGACCTGGTTCGGCGGGAACGGCGTGACGACGCCCGTCGCGGTCGCCGCGAGCCTCGTGCTCGTCGCCGTCATGGCGTTCGTCGTCGACCGGCTCGTCCGGACCGCCGACGTGCCCGTCCGGACCAGCTGACCTGACCTGACCCGCACCGGCCCACCGAGCGCCGGGCACCCCGCTCCACCCGCACCCCTCTCCGCGCACCACGGGACGGCCCGCACGCCGCTCCCGCGGCACCGCACACCCTCGAGCCGCCCGGCGACCCGCCGTGCGCCCGTCCCGCACCGACCCAGGAGGAGCACCATGCCCACCCCCGTCATCGAGGTCGAGCACCTGCGCAAGACCTACGGCCGCAACGTCGCCGTCGACGACGTCTCCCTGCACGTCCAGCCCGGCGAGATCTTCGGGATCCTCGGCCGCAACGGCGCCGGCAAGACGACGACCGTCGAGATCGTCGGCGGCCTGCGCCACGCCGACGCGGGCGCCGTCCGCGTCCTCGGGCTCGACCCGCGCCGCGACGCCCGCCGCCTGCACGAGCGCGTCGGCCTCCAGCTCCAGGAGAGCGAGCTGCCGCCCCGCATCACCGTGCGCGAAGCGCTCGACCTGTACGCGTCGTTCTACGAGGACCCGGCCGACCCGGCCTCCCTCATCACCGACCTGGGCCTGACCGAGAAGGCCGGCACGCGGTTCCAGAACCTGTCGGGCGGCCAGAAGCAGCGCCTGTCCGTCGCGCTGGCACTGGTCGGCAACCCGGAGATCGCGATCCTGGACGAGCTCACGACGGGCCTCGACCCGCACGCCCGTCGCGAGACGTGGGGCGTCGTCGACGCGATCCGGCAGCGCGGCGTGACGATCGTCCTGGTCACGCACCTCATGGAGGAAGCCGAGCGGCTGTGCGACCGGATCGCGCTCATCGACGCGGGCCGGGTCGTCGCGACGGGCACGCCCGCCGAGCTCGCCGCGCGCGCCACGGCCGAGCAGGTGCTGCGGTTCCGCCCGTCGGCACCGATGCCCGCCGGGCTGCTCGACCGCACGCCGACCGTCACGCACGTCTCGACGACGGCGGGCGCGACCACCGACGCGACCGCCGCCGACGCGACCGCCACCGGCTCGACCGCCACCGTCACCGCCACCGCCCCCGCCGACGGCACTGTCGAGGTGCGCGGCACCGACAACGTCGTGCAGGACGTGCTCGTCGCGCTCCACCAGCACGGCATCCGCCCGCTCGGCCTGCACCTCGAGCAGGGCTCGCTCGAGGACGCGTTCGTCGCCCTCACCGGTCGCGCGTCGCAGGACGCCGGCCCGTCCGTCACCACCGCCACGGCCGCGCGCCGCGCGAAG
>NZ_JAAXOY010000288.1 GCF_012396155.1 Cellulomonas septica
CAGGACGCGTGCGCCACCGCACGTGCGCCCTTGCGCGCCGAGCAGCCCCCGCGCGCCGTGCGCGCCGATCACCGCCGATCTCCGGAGCACCCCATGACGGACACGTCGACCCGCCCTGACCGCACGGACGCGACCGCGCCGCCACCGTCGCCCGGCTCGCGCCGGCCCACGGGGAGCTGGTGGAGCCGGCAGGACCTGACCCGCGGCTTCTGGGTCAAGACCGTGCTCGTCGCGCTCGTCGACGCGCTCGGCGTCTACGGGATCCTCGCGGCCGGTGCGCTGGGCCAGTGGGGGATCGTCGCGTTCCTCGTCGTCGCGCTCGTCGCGGTGAACGTCGTCTACTTCTCCAAGAAGATGCTCCCGGCGAAGTACCTCGTGCCGGGCCTGATCTTCCTGCTCGTGTACCAGGTGTTCGTCGTCCTCTACACGGGCTTCACCGCGTTCACGAACTACGGCGACGGCCACAACTCGACGCAGGCCGACGCGGTCGAGGCGATCCTCGTGCAGAACGAGGTCCGCCTCCCGGACTCGCCCACCTACCCGCTGACCGTCGTCGTGAACGGCGACGAGCTCGGCTTCGCGGTCGTCGACGGCGAGGGCGACGCGGAGCTCGGCACCGCCGAGCAGCCGCTGGAGCCCGTCGACGCGACGCTCGAGAACGGCCGCGTCGCGTCCGTCGACGGCTGGGAGACGCTGCAGTTCACCCAGGTGCTCGAGCGCCAGGACGAGATCTTCGCGCTGCGCGTCCCGATCTCCGACGACCCCAACGACGGCAGCGTGCGCACGCCCGACGGCTCGACCGGGTACGTCTACGTCTCGACGATGGAGTGGGACGAGGCCGCCGGCACGATCACCGACACGTCGACCGGCGACGTCTACACCGCCGACGAGGAGCAGGGCGCGTTCGTCGCCGCCGACGGCTCGCAGCTCGGCACCGGGTGGAAGGTCTTCGTCGGCTTCGAGAACTTCAGCCGCGTCTTCACCGACTCCAAGCTCGCCGGGCCGTTCGTCGGCGTGTTGCTGTGGACGTTCGCCTTCGCGATCATCTCCGTCGCCCTGACGTTCGGGCTCGGCCTGTTCATGGCGATCGTGCTGAACCACCCGAAGGTGCGCGGCCGCAAGATCTACCGGTCGCTGCTGATCGTGCCCTACGCGTTCCCGGCGTTCCTCACGGCCCTCGTGTGGCAGGGCATGCTCAACCGCGACTTCGGGTTCGTGAACGCGACGCTGCTGGGCGGCGCGAGCATCCCGTGGCTCACGGACCCGTGGCTCGCGAAGATCTCCGTGCTCGTCGTGAACCTGTGGCTCGGCTTCCCGTACATGTTCCTGATCTGCACGGGTGCGCTGCAGTCGATCCCGAACGAGATCTACGAGGCCGGGAAGATCGACGGCGCCAAGCCGCTGCGCCTGTTCCGGTCGCTCACGATGCCGCTGCTGCTGGTCTCGACCGCGCCGCTGCTCATCTCGTCGTTCGCGTTCAACTTCAACAACTTCAACGTCGTCTACCTGCTCACCGAGGGCGGGCCGGACGACCTGTCGGCACCGGTCGACGTCGGCGCCACCGACATCCTCATCACGTTCGTCTACCGGCTCGCGTTCGGCGGCGTGAACCGTCAGTACGGCCTCGCGTGCGCGGTGTCGATCCTCATCTTCCTCATCGTCGCCTCGATCTCGGCGGCCACCTTCAGCAAGACCCGCGCCCTGGAGGACCTGCACTGATGGCTGCCACCACGCTCCCCGCCGGCACCACCGACGCCGGCCTGCGCCCCGACCAGAACGAGACCACCCCGCGCGGCGTGCGCTGGTGGCGCGAGCTCGGCTGGCGTCACGTCGTCACGTGGGCCGTGCTCGTCTTCTGCTTCATCCCGATCCTGTACGTGCTGTCGTCGTCGCTGAACCCGACCGGGTCGCTCACGGGCTCGAACAAGCTCTTCTCGAGCATCTCGTTCCAGAACTACGTCGACCTGCTGAGCGACCCGGTCCACCCGTACGTGCGGTGGTTCGCGAACACGATCGTCATCGCGACGACCACGTCGATCGGCACCGTGCTGCTCGGGGCGGCGGCCGCGTACGCGTTCTCGCGGTTCCGGTTCCGCGGCCGTCGTGGCGGCCTGCTGTCGCTGCTGCTGCTCCAGATGTTCCCGCAGGTGCTCGCGTACGTCGCGATCTTCCTGCTGCTCGTGACGCTGCGCGAGGTCTTCCCGCTCATCGGCCTCGGCTCCCCGCTCGGCCTGATCCTCGTGTACCTGGGCGGCGCGCTCGGCGTGAACACCTACCTCATGTACGGGTTCTTCAACACGATCCCGAAGGAGCTCGACGAGGCCGCGAAGATCGACGGCGCGAGCCACGCGCAGATCTTCTTCTCGATCATCCTGCGCCTCGTCGCGCCGATCCTCGCGGTCGTGGGCCTGCTCTCGTTCGTCGGGGTGTTCTCCGACTTCCTCATCGCGTCGATCGTGCTCGTCGACCCCGAGTCGCAGACGCTCGCCGTCGGCCTCTACCAGTACGTGAGCCAGCGGTTCTCCGAGTACTGGGGCGTGTTCGCGGCGGGTGCCGTGATCGCCGCGATCCCCGTCGTGCTCCTGTTCCAGTTCCTCCAGCGCTACATCGTCTCCGGCCTGACCATGGGCGCGGTGAAGGGATGACCGTGCGGCACCTGCTCGACCAGCCCCACCACGACGGCTCGGAGCTCTACGTCCCGGCGGGCACGCCCGCGCTCGGCGACGTCGTCCCGGTGCGGTTCCGCGTGCCCGCGTCCGCCACCGAGCGCGCGCTGTGGGTGCGGACCGTCCGCGACGCGGAGCCCCGCATGGTGCAGGCGCGGCTGGACCGCGCCGACGCCCACGAGCGCTGGTACGTCGCCGACGTGCCGGTGCACAACCCGGTGACGTCGTACCGTGCGCTGCTCGACGAGCCGGGCGGCTACCGCTGGCTCAACGGGCGCGGGCTGTTCTCCCGCGACGTGCCCGACGCCGCCGACTTCCGGCTCACGGTGCACGAGCCGGCACCCGCGTGGACGTCGTCGGCCGTCGTTTACCAGATCTTCCCGGACCGCTTTGCGCGGTCGGGCGTCTCGCGCACGCTCCCGGAGTGGGCCGAGCCGGCGGAGTGGGACGACGAGCCGATCGGTCGCGGTCCGTCGACCCCGGTGCAGCTGTACGGCGGCGACCTGCTCGGCATCGAGCAGCGGCTCGACCACCTGCAGCGGCTCGGTGTCGACACCGTCTACCTGACGCCCGTCTTCCCGTCGCAGTCGAACCACCGGTACGACGCGCGCACGTTCGACCACGTCGACCCGCTGCTCGGCGGCGACGAGGCGCTCGTCTCGCTGCGGCGCGCGCTGCACGGGCGCGGCATGCGCCTGGTCGGCGACTTCACGACGAACCACACGGGCGTCGCGCACGAGTGGTTCGAGCACGCGCTGCGGGACCGGTCGTCGGAGGAGGCCGAGTTCTACTACTGGGACAAGGAGTCCGACCTCGGGTACGTCGCGTGGCTCGACGTCCCGTCGCTGCCGAAGCTCAACTACGGCTCGTCCGCGCTCGCCCGGCGGATGGTCGAGGGGCCCGGCTCGGTGATCGGCCGCTGGCTCGGCGAGCCGTTCGCGCTCGACGGCTGGCGCATCGACGTCGCCAACATGACCGGCCGGTACGCGTCCGACGACTTCACGCACCACGTCGCCCGGACCGTGCGCGCGACCATGACCGAGCTCAACCCCGACGCGGTCCTGGTCAGCGAGCACTTCCACGACGCCGCGGGCGACCTGACCGGCGAGGGCTGGCAGGTCAACATGAACTACTCGGCGTTCACCAAGCCGCTGTGGACCTGGCTCGTGGACCCCGCGACGACGCTCGACTTCCTCGGCATCCCGACGACGATCCCGCGCCGCGGCGGCGTGTCCGTCGTCGAGACCATGCGCGAGTTCGACGCGACCGTGCCGTGGAAGGTCACCGCGCGGCAGTGGAACATGCTCGGCTCGCACGACACCCCGCGCCTGCGCACGGTCGTCGGAGACCCGGCGCTCGTCGAGGTCGCGGCGGGCCTGCTGTTCACGTACCCCGGCACGCCCGCGCTGTTCGCGGGCGACGAGGGCGGGGCGACCGGCACCAACGGCGAGCACGCGCGCGTCCCGATGCCGTGGGACCAGATCGAGGCGGGCGGCGGCGACCGCTGGGACGCCCGCACGTTCGACGTCTACCGCTCGCTCATCGCGTTGCGGCGGTCGTCGCGCGCGCTGCGCGAGGGCGGCCTGCGCTGGGCCGTCGTCTCCGACGACGCGCTGGCCTACCTGCGGGAGACGGCCGACGAGCGCGTGCTCGTCGTCGCGGCCCGCGCGCCGTGAGATCGGAAGAGCGTCG
>NZ_JAAXOY010000289.1 GCF_012396155.1 Cellulomonas septica
CACGGTCGAGCCGGGGGCGGTCGCGCTCGTGCGAGCGCGGCTCGACGCGGCACCGCCCGCGCCCGGCGCTCCGCTCGTCGGGTTCGGGTTCCGTGACGGGCTCTGGCCCGACGAGCCCACGACCGCGCTGCTCGACGCCGCCGTCGGCGACGTCCCCGTCGTCCTCGTCTCGGGCGACCTGCACTGCGCGTGGCTCTCGACCGCCGGGCTGCGGATGCTCGGCGTCGGCGCGCACGACGGCGGCCTGCTGCGCGAGGGCGACTGGATGCCGCTCCAGGGGACCGTCGACCACGTGCCCGACGACGTCGCCGACGCGGCGGTGCACGACGCGGCCCTGGCCGCGGCCGCCCGCGGGGTCGTCGGGGTGGTCGACCTGGAGATCGCCGACAACCTCGACGTGTGGCGCCGCCGGGCCGCCGCGCGGCGGGGGGTGCTGCGCGTCCGTGCCGGCGTCTGGGAGGAGTACCTCGACCGCGTCGTCCGCGACGACCTGCACACCGGCGACCGCGTCGCGGGGCTCGTCGAGCAGGGACCGCTCAAGGTCATCACCGACGGCTCGCTCAACACGCGCACCGCCTACTGCCACGAGCCCTACCCCGGCACGTCCGACCGCGGAGTGCTGTCCGTCCCGCCTGAGCACCTCGTCCCGCTCATGACGTACGCGCGGTCGCACGGCCTGCGGTGCGCGATCCACGCGATCGGCGACGCCGCCAACGCGCTCGCGCTCGACGCCTTCGCCGCCTCCGGCGCGGCCGGGTCCGTCGAGCACGCCCAGCTCCTCGACGATGACGACGTGCGACGGTTCGCCGCGCTCGGCGTCGTCGCGAGCGTGCAGCCCGAGCACGCGATGGACGACCGCGACGTCGCCGACCACCTGGACCTCGGCGAGCGCCTCGCGGTCCTGTCGACGCCCACCGTCCTGGTCCTCGACGCGACCGGACGCGTCCGTCGACGGGCGACCGGCGTGCCGTCGCTCGCGCAGCTGCGCGCCGCGATCGCGGAGGCGTCGGCGATGGCGGCTCCCGGGGCCGCCCAGTCCTAACGGGGCGGCCAGGGCGCTGGGGCGCCTCGGCGACGCCGGATCGCGGGTCCCGTCAAGGGCGCGCGGGTGACCGCCTCAGGCGTCCCGCACGACGAGGACCCGGAACCCCTTCGCGCTCGCGGACCGCTCGACGACGACACCCGCGCCGAGCGTCTCCGCGAGCCAGCGCTGCAGCGAGTCCGCACCGAGGTTCTTCCCGACGACGAGGTGCGCGTCGCCGCCCGCCGCACGTCGCGGCAGCCAGCGCAGCAGGAGCGCGTGCAGCGCGTCCTTGCCGACGCGGATCGGCGGGTTGGACCGGATCGTCGCGAACCGCACGTCATCGGGGACCTCGTCGGGCAGGGCCGCCACGACGTTGCCGAGGCCGAGCGCCGCGGCGTTGCGCCGGACCAGGTCGAGCGCGCGCTCGTTCACGTCGACGGCCCACACGCGCGCGCCCGGGGACTCGAGCGCGAGCGCCAGCGCGACGGGACCCCAGCCGCACCCGAGGTCGAGCAGGTCGCCGGTCGACGGTGGCGCAGGGGCGGTGCGCAGCAGGACCTGCGTGCCGTGGTCGACGTGGTCGGGGGAGAAGACGCCGCCCGCGGTCTGCACCTGCACCGGTCGCCCGGCCAGCTCGACGGTCAGCGTGCGCAGCTCGACCGGGGACGCGGGCTGCGCGGTGAAGTAGTGCTCCTGGCCGCTCACGCGCCGACCCTACCCGCGCACGCTCGGCCCGCAGCGAAATGGATCGCACCCCGGGGGAGCGCGTGCGACCCTGGAAGCGCAGCCGACGAAGCCGATCCGAGAGGCACCGCGTGAACGACCCGCAGCACACCACCCACGAGACCGAGGCGTACGAGCCTCGCTCCGTGCAGGACGTCGCCGACGACGTCGTCGCGCGTGTGCTCGCCCGGGCCGGCACCGCGCTGCAGGACGGCGGCACCGTCCACTCGACGTACGACGGGGACCAGCTCGACCTCGAGGAGCGCACGTCGCTCCGCCGGGTCGCGGGCCTGTCGACCGAGCTCGAGGACGTCACCGAGGTCGAGTACCGGCAGCTCCGTCTGGAGAAGGTCGTGCTCGTGGGCGTCTGGGGCACCGGCACCGCGGAGGACGCCGAGGTCTCGCTGCGCGAGCTCGCGGCGCTCGCCGAGACGGCCGGCTCCGAGGTCCTGGACGGCGTCATCCAGCGTCGCCGCACCCCCGACCCGGGCACGTACCTCGGGTCGGGCAAGGCCGCCGAGCTCGCGCTGCTCGTCGCGTCGGTCGGCGCGGACACCGTCGTGGTCGACGGCGAGCTCGCCCCCTCGCAGCGTCGTGCGCTCGAGGACATCGTGCGGGTCAAGGTCGTCGACCGGACCGCGCTGATCCTCGACATCTTCGCCCAGCACGCCAAGTCCCGGGAGGGCAAGGCGCAGGTCGAGCTCGCACAGCTCGAGTACCTGCTCCCGCGCCTGCGCGGCTGGGGCGAGTCGATGTCCCGGCAGGCCGGTGGCCAGGTCGGCGGCGCCGGCGCAGGCATGGGCTCGCGCGGTCCCGGTGAGACGAAGATCGAGCTCGACCGGCGCCGGATCCGCAACCGCATGGCCAAGCTGCGCCGCGAGATCGCGGCGATGGAGCCCGCACGGCTCACCAAGCGCGCGTCGCGTCGCAAGAACGCGATCCCGTCGGTCGCCATCGCGGGCTACACCAACGCCGGCAAGTCGTCGCTGCTCAACCGGCTGACCAACGCCGGGGTGCTCGTCGAGAACGCGCTGTTCGCGACGCTGGACCCGACGGTCCGCCGCGCCGAGACGACCGACGGGCGCGTCTACACGCTCGCCGACACCGTCGGGTTCGTGCGGGCGCTCCCGCACCAGCTCGTCGAGGCGTTCCGGTCGACGCTCGAGGAGGTCGCCGACGCCGACCTCATCCTGCACGTCGTCGACGCGTCCCACCCCGACCCGGAGGGGCAGATCGCGGCCGTGCGGCACGTGTTCGCCGACATCCCGGGCGCGATGGACGTGCCGGAGATCATCGTGCTCAACAAGGCGGACCGCGCGTCCGACGAGGCGATCACGCGGCTCCGGTCGCGCGAGGTGCACTCGGTCGTCGTGTCCGCCCACACGGGCGAGGGCATCGAGGAGCTCCAGGCGCTCATCGCCGACCAGCTCCCGCGGCCCGGCGTGGCCGTCGACGTCGTCGTCCCGTACGACCGCGGCGACCTGGTCAGCCGGGTGCACGAGCACGGTGACATCGACCACGAGGAGCACACGGCGCAGGGCACCGCGCTGCGCGCGCGCGTCGACCAGCAGCTCGCGGCCGAGCTCACCGCGGCGGCGGTCCGGACCGCCTGACCGACGGCGTGGGTGACCGCGACTACGCTGTCGCGGTGCCCGATGCGGAACCGACGGTCGACGACCTCCTGGACCTCGCCGTCGGCGCCCTCGGCGGCGCCCGCCGCGACGGGCAGCACGCGATGGCGCAGGCCGTCTCGCGGTCGCTCGAGACCGGCGAGCACCTGCTCGTCCAGGCGGGGACCGGCACCGGGAAGTCGCTCGGGTACCTCGTCCCCGCGGTCCGGCACGCGGTCCTCGCGGACGAGCACGTCGTGGTCTCGACCGCGACGCTCGCGCTCCAGCGGCAGGTCGTCACGCGCGACCTGCCGCTCGTCGCGGACGCGCTCGCACCCCGGCTGCCCCGCCGCCCGCACATCGCGCTCCTCAAGGGCTGGCACAACTACCTGTGCGTGCACAAGGTCGCCGGCGGCTACCCCGAGGACGAGCCCGGCACGCTGTTCGACCTCGGTGACCACGCGGGCGCCGCGGACCACCCCGCACCCGCCGGTGCCGGGCGACGCGACGGCAGCGAGTCGCTCGGCGAGCAGATCCTCCGCCTGCGCGAGTGGGCGGAGGAGACCGACACGGGCGACCGTGACGACCTCGTCCCCGGCGTGACCGACCGCGCGTGGCGGCAGGTGTCGGTCACGTCGCTCGAGTGCCTCGGCACGCGCTGCCCGATGATCGAGGAGTGCTTCCCCGAGCGCGCGCGGGCGTCGGCGCGCGAGGCGGACGTCGTCGTGACGAACCACGCGATGCTCGGCATCGCCGCGTCCGGCTCGCCGGGCGTCCTACCCGAGCACGACGTGCTCATCGTCGACGAGGCGCACGAGCTCACGGACCGCGTGACCGCGCAGGCGACGTCCGACCTGTCGTTCGCGACCGTCGACCACGCCGCACGCCTCGCGCGCCGGCACGGGGGAGTGCCGACGACCGACCTCGACGCGGCTGCGCAGGCGCTCGCGGCGGTGCTCGTCGAGCTGCCCGAGGGCCGGTTCCCCGACGGGCTGCCCGAC
>NZ_JAAXOY010000029.1 GCF_012396155.1 Cellulomonas septica
CGTCCTCGAGCCGGGCGGCGACGTGCAGGCGGCGCGTCGGGCTCGGCGGCTGCGATCCCGCGCCCGCGGCACGGTGGCCCGGACGTGCCGCACGGAGCACCGCGCGGTCGTCCGCGGGGTGCTCCGTGCGGGTGGTCATGCCGATGCCTTGTCCTTCGCGCGGGCCTTGTCCGCCGACGCCTTCTCGCCGTCGGCCGACGCGGTGCTCAGCGCACCGCCCGCCGACTCGAGGTGCGCGCGCACGAACCAGTGGAACAGCTCGAGCTCGTGCAGGTGGCCGATGAGCAGGTCGTTCGTGACGTCGTCGAGCTCCTCGGTGTCCTTCGCCGCCTGGCGGTGGTCGGTGATGACGCCGACGTAGACCTCGTCGAGCGCGCCGAGGTGCGCGATCGCGCTGTCCCGGCCGATCGAGTAGTCGTCCCAGCTGCGCGCCTTGACGAGCGCACCGGGCGTGCCGATCGGGGCCACACCGAGGGTCGCGATGCGCTCGGCGATGGCGTCGACCATGAGGCGGACGGCGTCGACCTGCGGGTCGATCATCTCGTGCACCGCGATGAAGTGCGGGCCCACCACGTTCCAGTGGATGTGCTTGAGCGTGAGGGCGAGGTCGTTGAGCGCGTTGAGCCGCTGCTGGAGGATCTCGGCGACCTTCGCGCCATCCTCGGGCGTGAGCGACGGGACCGTGTACTTGGGCAGCGAACGTGCCATGAGGGGGCTCCTCCTTCAGCTCGTGACCACCGGGCGAGGCCTTGCCCGGGTGTCCGTCCACGCTGCCCCAGGACGGGCCCCCTCGCCAGCGGAACGGCCGGTCACCCGAACGGGTCGCCGTCGCGCTCGAGCCGTTCCGCGACCTGGTCGGGACCGAGCTGCGCGAGCCCGGGACCGATCTCGTCCCACCAGCGCGGGGCCGCGACGCGCGGCTCGTCGCGGCCCCGCAGCGAGTACGGCGTGATCGTCGTCTTGGCCGGGTGGTTCTGCGACCAGTCGATGAGCACCTTGCCGCCGCGGACGTCCTTGCGCATGACCGCGACGACCAGCGAGGGGTGCTGCTTCGCGACCGCGAACGCGAGGTCGCGCGCGTACTGCCGGACCTCCGGCGCGGTCCTGCGGCCGGGCAGGCGCGCGTAGAGCTGCATGCCCTTGCTCCCCGACGTCACCGGGACGGTCTCGTCCAGCCCGTCCTCGCGCAGCCGGTCCGCCACGAGGTGCGCGACCTGGGCGCACTCGTCGAGGCCCGCGGGCGCACCCGGGTCGAGGTCGATCACGAGCCGGTCGGGGTTCCGCACCCCGCCGCGCGGCCCGACCGTCCACTGCGGCGTGTGCAGCTCGAGCGCGCCCTGGTTGGCGCACCACACGAGCCCGGCGAGGTCGTCGACGAACGGCAGCTCGAGCATCGTGCCCTCGCCGTCGTCGTTGTTCGGCGCGGCGGGCAGCGTCTGGCGGCGCAGCCAGTCCGGCGCGCCGCGTGGCACGTTCTTCTCGAAGAACTTCTCGCCCGCGACGCCGTCGGGCCAGCGGATCCGGGTCACGGGCCGCTCGTGCAGCTGCGGCAGCAGTGCCGGTGCGACGCGCACGAGGTAGTTCATGACCTCGGCCTTGGTCGTCCCCGTCCCGGGGTACATGACCTTCTCGAGGTGGGTCACGCGGACCTGCCGCCCGTCCACCTCGACCATCTGCCGCTCCGGCGTCACTGCTGCTCCCAGGGGTCGGGGTCGGTGTCCGTCCGCACGCCCCGGACGACGGGCTGACGCAGCCGGCCGGTCGGGGTGCGGTTGAGGTAGCGCGTGTCGACGACCACGACGGGCGCGCACCAGCGCGTGCCGCGCGCGTCGAGCGGCGGGACGTCGTCGTCGAAGGGGCACACGTCGCGCGGCTGCGCGGTCACGGCGCGGTGCAACGCCGTCGCGAGCGCGCCCGTAAGCCCGCTTCCGGCGCGACCGAGGTACCGCAGCCGCCCGTCGACGTCGTGCGCCCCCAGCAGCACCGCGCCCAGCCGCCCGCTGCCCGACGTCTCCTCGCGCCACCCGACGACGAGCGCGGTGCGGTGGTGCTGGTGCGCCGACTTCACCCAGTCGGCCGAGCGCACGCCCGGCCGGTAGACCGACGAGCGCCGCTTCGCGACGACGCCCTCGAGCCCGTGCTCCGCGGTCACCGCCCACAGCTCGTCGCCGTCCGGGTACACGGGGGAGAGCTGGACACGGTCGGGAAGCGGCAGCGCGTCGAGCAGCGCGCGCCGCTCGTCGTACGCGCGCGTCGTGACGTCGGTGCCCGCGACGCGCAGAACGTCGAAGACGAGGTACGTGACCGGCCGGGACCGCGCGAACGCCGCGGCACGGCGCGCGTCCCGCACGTGCATGCGCTCGGCGAGCGCCGCGAACGACGGTCGCCCGGCGTCGAGCAGGACGACCTCGCCGTCGAGCACCGTGCCCGGCAGGTCGACGAGCCCGCCGAGCTCGGGGTAGGCCGGCGTGACCTCGCGACCGCCGCGGCTCCACAGCCTCAGCACGCCCGTGGTGGTGTCCGCGAGCGCCCGCACGCCGTCCCACTTGACCTCGTAGGCCCACTGCGGCCCGCGCGGCAGTGCGCCCGTCCGGGCTGCTGGGGTGGCGAGCATGGGCTCCACGGGTCCATCCTGCCCAGGTGGTCCGCGTCCGTCGCGGGCTCGCCGGGGCGTGCCCGGCAGGCGGAGCCGCCGAACCGACGGAGGTGGTCGACGATGCGAGCGATCTGGAAGGGCGCGGTCGCCTTCGGGCTGGTCAACGTGCCCGTGCGGCTGTATGCGGCCACGGGCGAGCACGAGGTGACCCTGCACCAGGTGCACAAGGCCGACGGTGGCCGGATCCGGTACCGGAAGGTGTGCAGCATCGACGGCGAGGAGGTCGAGTACCGGGAGATCGCCAAGGGGTTCGAGACGGACGACGGCGAGCTCGTGGTGCTGACGGACGAGGACTTCTCGCGGCTGCCGCTGTCGACGGAGCGCGAGATCGAGGTCATGGAGTTCGTCCCGGCGGAGCAGGTGGACCCCATCCTGCTGGGCAAGACGTACTACCTGGAGCCCGAGAAGACGGCGGCGAAGCCGTACGCGCTGCTGCGCGGTGCGCTCGAGCAGGCGGACCGGATGGCGGTCGTGAAGGTCGCGATCCGGCAGCGCGAGTCGATGGCGGTCCTGCGGGTGCGGGACAAGGTGATCTGCATGCAGATCCTGCTGTGGCCGGACGAGGTGCGGGCGGCCGACTTCCCGATCCTCGACTCGGACGTGTCGGTGCGGCCGCAGGAGCTCGCGATGGCGTCGTCGCTGGTGGACTCGCTCGCGGCGGACTTCGACCCGACGCAGTACGAGGACCGGTACTCGGCGGCGCTGGAGTCGCTGATCGAGACGAAGATCCAGACGGGCGACACGCGTGCGGTGCCGGCGCCGGCGGGCGAGGAGGGCGAGTCGGGCGGCGGCGAGGTCGTCGACCTGCTCGCGGCGCTCCAGCGCAGCGTCGAGAAGGCGCGGGGATCGCGGGGCGGCGCCGACGAGCCGGCGGCGGAGGAGAAGCCGCGGTCGCGGGCGCGGACGGGGACGGACGACGTCGACGAGGGTGACGAGGACGCGTCGGGCGGTGGCGCGAAGCGGTCGAGCGGCGCGCGGTCGTCGAGCAGCGCGAGCTCGTCGCGGGCCTCCGGCACGAAGGCGTCGACGTCGAAGGCGTCGAGCGGGACGAAGGCGTCGAGCGGCACGAGGTCGTCGAGCGGGACGAAGGCGTCCAGCAGCACGAAGGCGTCGAGCACCACGAAGGCGTCGGCCGGCAAGGCGAAGCCGGCCGCGAAGGTGTCGGCGAAGGCCGAGGACGACGCGCCCACGCCCCGCCGGACGCGCCGCAAGGCGTCGTGACGGCTGCGGCGCTGCGGGACGACGCGGTCGCGGCACTGCGCCGGATCGCGTTCCTGCTGGAGCGCGCGCAGGCGAGCGGGTACCGGAGCGAGGCGTTCCGGGCGGCGGCGTCGTCGGTCGAGCGGACGGCGCCGGACCGGGTGGTGGCGCTGGCGAAGGCGGGCGCGCTCACGGACCTGCCGTCGGTGGGTGCGCGCACGGCCGAGGTCGTGTCGCTGGTCGTCCGCGGCAAACCGGTCGAGTACCTGGAGCGGCTCGAGGCGGAGGCGGCGGCCGGGGAGGCTCCGGAGCCCGCGGTCGCGGCGCTGCGGGAGCGGCTGCGCGGGGACCTGCACGCGCACAGCGAGGCGAGCGACGGGAAGACACCGATCCAGGAGATGGTGCTGGCGGCGCTCGACCTGGGGCACGAGTACCTCGCGATCACGGACCACTCGCCGCGCCTGACGGTCGCGAACGGCCTGTCGGCGCCCCGCCTGCGCGCGCAGCTGGAGCAGGTCGCGGCGCTCAACCGCGCGGTGGCGCCGTTCACGGTCCTCACGGGCATCGAGTGCGACATCCTCGACGACGGCGCACTGGACCAGGACCCGGACCTGCTCGACGAGCTCGACGTCGTGGTCGCGTCCGTGCACTCGAAGCTGCGGATGGACGCGCGGTCGATGACGGAGCGCATGGTCGCGGCGGTGCGCAACCCGCGCACGGACGTCCTCGGGCACTGCACCGGCCGGCGTCTGACCGGCCGGCAGCGCCCGCAGAGCGAGTTCGACGCGCGTCGGGTCTTCGAGGAGTGCGCCGAGCACGGCGTCGCGGTGGAGATCAACTGCCGCCCCGACCGGCTGGACCCTCCGCACGACCTGCTGGCGGTCGCGGTGGAGGTCGGGTGCCTGTTCAGCATCGACACCGACGCGCACGCGCCGGGCCAGCTCGACTGGTTGACGGCGGGGTGCGCGCGGGCCGCGCAGCACGCGATCGACCCCGAGCGGGTGGTCACGACGTGGCCCGTCGAGCGGCTGCGTGAGCGATCGCACCGCTGACACGCCCGGCCGGACGTGCGGAAGCGCACGGGCGGACGCGTTAGGGTCTGCGCAGCCCCCGGTCACGCGGTGTCGCCGCGCGCCCGACGGGTCCAGGCCCGTCCAGGGTCCGCAGGAACCGAGTCAACAAGGAGCACACATCTCGTGAGCGTCAACCGCACCGAGCTCGTCCAGGCCGTGGCCGCGAAGGCGGGCACCGCCAACGCCGAGGCCGACAAGGTCCTCAAGGCCTTCCAGGAGGTCCTCGTGGAGCAGCTCGCCGCTGGGGAGTCCGTGACGATCCCCGGCTTCCTCGCCGTCGCGCGCGCCGAGCGCTCGGCCCGCACGGGCATCAACCCGCAGACGGGCGAGAAGCTCGAGATCCCCGCGGGCTACCGCGTGAAGCTCACGGCGGGCAGCGCCCTCAAGCGCGCCGTCCAGGGCTGACACCCGACTCAGGGCCGGGTCCGACCGTCGAGGTCGGGCCCGGCCCTGTCTCGTGCGCGTCCACTATGATGCGAACGAGTCTCATGAAGGAGCGGCACGTGATGGCGGTGGTACGGCAGACGCGGCAGCGTGCCGAGATCCTCGACCTGCTCGCGGGTCTGGACGAGTTCCGCAGCGCCCAGCAGCTGCACGAGCTGCTGCGCTCGCGCGGCTCGTCGGTCGGGCTCGCGACGGTCTACCGGGCGGTGCAGAGCCTCTCGGAGACCGGCGAGGTCGACGTGCTGCGGACCGAGGACGGCGAGTCGGTGTACCGCCGCTGCGCGCAGCGCGCGCACCACCACCACCTCGTCTGCCGGTCGTGCGGCCGCACGGTCGAGATCGACGCGGCGCAGGCCGAGGCGTGGGCCGCGCAGGTCGCCACGGCGCACGGCTTCGACGACGTCGACCACACGATCGAGCTCGTCGGCACGTGCGCCGCGTGCCGGGCGGCCGCCGCCTCCTGACCGCGCGGGGTCCTCAGGCCGCTGCCCGTCGCATGAGGTGCGGCACGAGCCACCACGCCGCCGTGAGCACCGCGAGCGAGACCCCGCCGACGACCCAGCCCGCCTCACGCCCGACGACGACGTCGAACAGCAGCATCGCCGCGCCCGCGAGCACGAGCGCCAGGACGACGAGACCGAGCCGCGCGAAGATGTTCGCCGCCGCGACGAGCTCGGGCTTGAGCCGCTTGCGGAACAGCACCCGGTGCAGGCTCACGGGCGCCACGAGGAGCGCCGTCGCAAGCACCGCGAGCACGACCAGCACCAGGTAGAGGTCCTTCTGGAACGCGTCGAGCTGCGCGAAACGCTGCTGGAAGGGGATCGTGAACAGGAACCCCGTGAGGATCTGCGTCCCGGTCTGCGTGACGCGCAGCTCCTGCAGGAGCTCGTTCCAGTTCCGGTCCATCCGCTCCGTGAACGTCTCGTGGCGGTCGTCGGTCGGGTCGTGGTCCTGCTCGAGCACGGGCGCCCTCCTGGTCGTCGGTGAGCCGGATCATGCCGCAGCCGCCCGCCGCGCGCAGGACGATCGTCCGAGGCACCCGTCGTCGCGGGGGAGACTGGGACGGTGACACGACTCCACGACGCCGACCACCGTGACTTCGCCTCCGACAACTACGCGGGTGCGCACCCCGAGGTCCTCGCCGCGCTGGTCGACGCGAACGGCGGCCACCAGACCGCGTACGGCGCGGACGCGTACACCGCGCGGCTCCAGGAGGTCGTCGGGGCGCACTTCGGCGCCGGCGCGACGGCGTACCCGGTGTTCAACGGGACGGGTGCGAACGTCCTCTCGCTCCAGGCGCTGCTGCCCCGGTGGGGCGCGGTCGTGTGCGCCGAGACCGCGCACATCCAGACCGACGAGAACGGCGCGCCCGAGCGCGTCGGCGGGCTCAAGCTGCTCACCGTGGCCACACCGGACGGCAAGCTCACGCCCGAGCTGGTCGCCCGCCAGGCGTGGGGCTTCGGCGACGAGCACCGCGCGCAGCCCGGCGTCGTCTCGATCACGCAGAGCACCGAGCTCGGCACGCTCTACACGCCCGACGAGGTGCGCGCGCTGGCCGACCAGGCGCACGACCTGGGCCTGCGGCTGCACGTCGACGGGGCGCGCATCGCCAACGCGGCCGCTGCGCTCGACCTGCCGCTGCGCGCCTTCACGACCGACGCCGGCGTCGACGTCGTGTCGCTGGGCGGCACCAAGAACGGGCTGCTGTTCGGCGAGGCGGTCGTCGTCCTCGACGAGGCCGCGGCCCCCGGGCTCGCGTACCTGCGCAAGATGAACATGCAGCTCGCGTCGAAGATGCGGTTCGTGTCCGCGCAGCTCGTCGCCCTGTTCGAGGGCGACCTGTGGCTGCGGTCGGCGCAGCACGCCAACGCGATGGCCGCACGGCTGCGCGCGGGGCTCGACGCGCTCGGGGACCGCGTGCACGTGACGCTCCCGACGCAGGCCAACGGCGTCTTCGTGACGCTCCCGCGTGCGGTGTCCGCCGAGCTGCGACGCACGTGGAAGTTCTACGACTGGCACCCGGAGAGCGGCGAGGTGCGGCTCATGTGCGCGTTCGACACGACCGAGGGTGACGTCGACGCCTTCCTCGCCGAGCTGCGCCGGCTGCTGGACGCGCAGGCCTGACGCGACGGCGCCGGCGGGACCAGGTCGAGCCCGTCCCGCCGGCGCCGGGGGTGGGTGCGCCGGCCTCCACGTCCGACGCACCCACCGGAGAGGTCAGCGGGTGCAGCTCGCCCCGTTGACCGTGAACGCGGACGGCGCGGTGTTCGTGCCGGCGTGCGTCCCGCTGAACCCGATCTCGACGCTCGCCCCCGGCGCGAGGACCCGGTTCCAGTCCGCGTTGGTCGCCGTGACCGTGGCACCGGACTGCGCCCACGTCGCGCTCCAGCCCTGCGTGAGGGTCTGGCCCGACGGGAAGTCGAACGCGAGGGTCCAGCCGTTGAGCGCGGTCGTCCCGGTGTTCGTGACCTTGACCGCCGCCGTGAACCCGCTGGACCAGCCGTTGGCCGTGTACGCCACGGAGCACGAGCCGGTCGCGACGTCCGGAGCGGTCGACGCGGTGAGCGCCGCCGACGCCGCCGACACGTTGCCCGCCGCGTCCTTCGCCCGGACGGTGAACGTGTACGACGTGCCCGCGGTCAGGCCCGTCACGGTGTACGACGGCGTGGTCGACGACCCGACGAGCGTCGTGCCGCGGTAGACGTCGTAGCCCGCGAGACCCGAGCCGCCGGTGTCCGTCGACGCGGTCCACGTCAGCGGGACCGATGTCTTCGTGACCGTGCCCGCCACCAGGCCCGTCGGCACGCTCGGCGCCGTGGTGTCGCCCGTGCCGGCCGCCGTCCGCACCGACACCGCGGTCGACGCCGCCGACACGTTGCCCGCGCCGTCCTTGGCCCGCACCGAGAACGAGTACGCCGTGTCGGCGGTCAGCCCCGTCACGGTGTAGGACGTCGACGTCGTCGTCCCGACGAGCGTCGAGCCGCGGTACACCTCGTAGCCGGCCACGCCGGAGCCACCGGTGTCGGTCGACGCGGTCCACGACAGCGGCACCGACGACGCCGTCGGCGTCCCCGCCCGCACGCCGCTCGGGACGCTGGGCGCCGTCGTGTCGGACGTGCCGCCACCCACCTGCGAGATCGAGATGCCGGTCGTCGAGCCCACGCCGCCGAGCGGCACCTCGTGGTCCAGGCCGACGAACTTGCCGCCGTGCTGGAACAGCGTCGGCTTGAGCATGGTCGAGTACTTGACCTCGTCCCACGTCTTCCAGTCGTCGAGCAGCAGGCCGCCCGTGTCACCGGAGTTCGGGTTGAGCACCCAGAACGTCTGGCTGAGCTTGCGCTCGGCGATGAGGTCGCGCAGCGCGGCCATCCACTTGTCCTGCCGCGGGTCCTGGCCGAGCCGGCCGCCCCACTCGCCGATGAGCAGCGGTGCGATGTCCTCGTCGTGGATGAACAGCCAGTTCGGCCCCCACACGTCGGCGGTCAGCGACGCCTTGTCGAAATCCTTCTGGAACCACTTCTGGTCGAACACCAGCGGCCCGTAGTCGTGCGGCGAGTACACGAGCTGGTCCTGGTTCGCGCCCAGGTCGATCGGGAAGTCACGCACGCCCCGCAGGTTCCCGCCCCACCACGTGCCGTAGTAGTCGGTGAGCCCGGTCGAGGTCCACGAGACGCCCTCCTTCGGGTAGATCTCGACGCCCTCGACGAACACGAGCCAGTTCGGGTTGATCGCCAGGATCTTCTTCGACGCCGTCTCGGCGAAGTGCTTGAAGTTGTCCTTGTCGGTCGTGCCGTCCCACTTCGCGCGCTCGGTCGAGCCCTGCGTGCCGTGCGGCTCGTTCTTGATGTCGGCGCCGACGATCGTGTCGTCGTTCTTCCAGCGCGCCGCGGCCCACTCCCACCCGGCGTAGACGTCCTCGGTGGTGATCGAGCCCTTCCACCACATGTTGTAGACGTGGCCGGAGTTGTCCGCCTCGGCGGAGTGCACGTCGAGGAACACCTTGATCCCGTACTTCTGGCACAGCGTCAGGAAGTACTCGAAGATCTGCAGGCTGTTCTTGCCCTCGAGCTCTGGGTTGGCGTAGGTGTTCACGTTCGGCTTGAGGAACGTCCCGGCCTTCCACTCGAGCAGCAGCTGCGTCGAGACCGGGACACGGACCGTGTTGATGCCGCGGTCGGCCATCTGCTGCGTGATCTCGGTGATGTTGCCCGACCACAGGCCGTGGAAGACGCGCTCGCTCGCGTTGAAGCCGAACCAGTTGACGCCGGAGAGCACGACCTCCTTCCCGGACGCGTCGACGATCGTGTTGCCCTGGACGTGGAGCCAGTCGTCGCCGGCGGCGGCCTGGGCGGGCGCGGCGACCAGGGCGAGCGGCGCGGTCAGCGCGGTCGCGGCCAGCAGGCCCGTGACCGCCGCGCGCACGCGGGTACGGATGGGGGAGTGCACGTGTTCTCCTCGGGTCGTTGCCGTCCCGACCGGCGGACCCGGTCGGGCGATCCCGGTGGTGCGGCCGGGAGGGGGCGCACGCGGAGCGGGGGTCCTCCGGGACTACCGGAGGACCCCCGCCCGTCATGCGGTCAGTGCTGAGAGCACGTCAGGTCACGCGACGGTGCAGGCCACGCCGTTGAGCGTGAAGGCCGTCGGTGCGTTGTTCGTGCCCGAGTGCGAGCCGTTGAAGCCGATGTCGACCGACTGGTTCGCGCCGAGCGTGGTGTTCCACGCCGCGTTCTTGGCCGTCACGGCCGAGCCCGACTGCGACCAGTCGGCGCTCCAGCCCTGCGTGACCTTCTGGCCGTTGGCGAACGTGAAGCCGAGCGACCAGCCGTTGAGCGCGCTGGTGCCGTTGTTCGTCACCTTGACCGAGGCGGTGAAGCCGTTGTTCCACGAGTTGGCCGTGTACTTCACGGTGCAGCCGCCGGTCGGGTTGCTCGGCAGCGTCGAGGCCGACAGGGCCGACGACGACGTCGAGACGTTGCCCGCGGCGTCCTTCGCCTTGACCGTGAACGAGTACGTGGTGCCGGCGGTGAGGCCGGTCGCCGTGTAGCTCGTCGTGGCGCTCGAGCCGATGAGCGTCGTGCCGCTGTACACGTCGTAGCCCGTGACGCCGACGTTGTCGGTCGACGCGGTCCACGACAGCGGGATCGTCGAGCTGGTCGCGGCGCCCGCGGCGAGACCCGTCGGCGCGGTGGGCGCCTGCGTGTCGACCACGGTGTCCGTCTTCGTCGTCGCCGAGACGGCGGCGGAGGCGGCGGACGTGTTGCCCGCGGCGTCCTTGGCGCGCACCGAGAACGAGTACGTGGTGCCGGCGCTGAGACCGGTGACCGTGAAGCTCGTCGTGGTGGACGTGCCGACGACGGTCGAGCCGCGCAGGATCTCGTAGCCCGCGACGCCGACGTTGTCGGTCGAGGCGGTCCACGACAGCGGGACCGACGTGGTGGTCGTCGTGCCGGCGGTCAGCCCCGAGGGCACCGAGGGCGCCTGCGTGTCGGTGACGGTGCCGGACTGCGTCGTCGCGGAGACGGCGGCCGAGGCGGTCGAGACGTTGCCCGCCGCGTCCTTCGCGCGGACCGTGAACGAGTACGCCGTGGCGGGCGTGAGGCCCGTGACGGTGTAGCTCGTCGTGGTCGAGGTGCCCACGAGCGTGGTGCCGCGGTACACGTCGTAGCCCGTGACGCCGACGTTGTCGGTCGACGCGGTCCACGACAGCGGGACGGCGGTCGACGTCGTCGTGCCGGCGGTGAGCCCCGTCGGGACGGTCGGCGCCTGCGTGTCGGTGCCCGGGTCCGTCTGGCCGATGACCGGGTACGCGTTCTTCACGAGCGTGACGAACTGCTCCTCGAACCACTGGCCGGCGAGCGGCGCGTTCGGGGTGGCGCCGGTGAGCTGGTTGTTCAGCTTCGGCGAGACGAACGTCGGGTCG
Source organism: Cellulomonas septica (assembly GCF_012396155.1). Lineage (GTDB taxonomy): Bacteria > Actinomycetota > Actinomycetes > Actinomycetales > Cellulomonadaceae > Cellulomonas > Cellulomonas septica. Next base: position 11,294 of record NZ_JAAXOY010000029.1, read on the forward strand.
CACATGCGGTCGAACCGCTTGCCCTGGTCGTTCGGGATCTCCGACGACGCACCGTCGGACTCACCCGGGGGCTTGATCCAGACGAACGCGTCGAGGTGCGACGCGGTGTAGCCGGACGGCGTGGCCTCCGGGAAGCGGCCGATGCCCGCACCGAGCGGGTTGCACCAGGCGCCGCGGTGCGCACGACGGTCCACGCGGTTCGCGTCGACGTAGGTGTTCACGTCGGTGCTGGCCGTGATCGCCGTCGGACGGTTCGGGCCGCCCCAGCCGTTGCGCGACGTGTCGATCAGCATGCCGATCGTCGACGGGAAGCCCGCCGCGACCAGGAGCCGGTGCATGTGCGCGGTGTAGTCGACCTCGTCGAAGTCGAAGTTCCACTCGTAGAACTTGGACGAGCGGATCGGGTTGTTGTTGATCGTCAGCGACGAGTCGGTGAGCAGCGGCTCCTCGAGCGGCGTCGTGTTGGCGACGTCGGAGACGAAGCCGTCGATCGACGCGAAGCCCGCGGTCGTCGTCTTGGCGACCTCGGCGAACAGCGTCGCGGACGGACCCGCGTTGCTGTCCCAGCCGAGCCAGCCGGAGTGGCCGATGTCGATGTAGTTGTAGACGTTCGGGATCGCGTGCAGCTTGTCGAGCGCGTACTTGACGCCCTGGCGGTAGTACGGCGCCGCCTGCTGGCAGGCCTGCTCGGAGATGTTCGTGACCAGGTTCGGCAGCGAGTCGGGCTCGATCGTCGCGGCGATCCGGATGTTCTCGTACTCCGGGTTGTCGAGCAGGTCCGCGATCGGGTCGATGTACTCGGTCTTGTACCGCGCGAGGCCCGCGTCCGTCGCCGGGAGCTCGCCGTTGGACGCGAGCGCGAAGCAGTCGCGGCCGGGCAGGTCGTAGATGACCAGGTTGAAGACGAGCGGCTTGCCCGCGGCCTTCTGCTGCGCGACCGCGTTGTCGAGGTGGAACTTCAGCCCGTTGCCGTCGGCGTTGCCGGTGATCGCGGAGATCCGGTCCATCCAGACGGCGGTGGGCTGCGTCGCGACCGTCCGCATCTTCGCGGCGAGGGTCGGGTCGGCGCTCTGCCGGCCGGCGGCGGCGGTGACCGAGGCGGACCACGTGGGGTTCACGTACTGCACCGCGCCCGAGTAGGGGTTGTCGACATGGGTCGGCGCCGCGCTCGCGCTCGTCGCCAGGGTCGTGAGAGGGACGGCGGCGAGTGCCGTCGCCGTGGCGACGGTCGCCGCGGCACGTAGCCGCCGCCTCACCGTCGCTCGCTTGCCGTGTGTGGACACGTGGTCCTCCGGGTGTCGATCGGCACACCCGAGCGGACCGTCCCGGTCGGGCGCGAGTCGCCCGGGGGGAGTCCACGGCGACTGGCGGCTACCTCAACACGCACCGTGATCGGGACGGCATGGGGCAAATCGTTTAAGCATCCCGCGTTACCCATTCGTTACCGGATGGACGCCCGCACGGGGTGGCGAAGCCGCTGGTCAGCGGCTCCGTGGACCCGTGCTGCCGCGCACCGCGAGGCCGCCGACCTGCAGCTCGCGCCGCACCCGGGTGTCGCCGTCGAGCACCGCGAGCACCGCCTCGCCGGTCGCGAGACCGAGGTCGCGCTCCGCCGACGGCAGCGTCGTGACCGACGGCGTCGCGAGCCGGCACAGCGCCGAGTCGGAGCCCGCGACGACCGACAGGTCCCACGGCACCGCGAGCCCCGTGCGCCGCGCCACGTCGAGCGCCGCGATGGCCATCTGGTCGGAGTCGAACACGATAGATCGGA
>NZ_JAAXOY010000290.1 GCF_012396155.1 Cellulomonas septica
CCCCAGGCGCGCTCCGCGGGCGGTCGTGGGTCGGGCGGGGCAGGCGGGTCCGACGGCGGCAGGGTCACCGCCCGGGGACGCCGCGGCGGATGCGGTCGGTGAGCGCCTCGTAGGTCGACCCCGGACCCTCCCAGCGCGACTCGACGAACCACGTCGCGCCGGCCTCGGCGAGCGCGTCCGCGTGGTCCTGCGCCTCGGCCGGGTCCTCGGGCAGCACGCCCTGCAGGACGATGTCGAACGGTCCGGCGTCGGGCGCCCGGTGCTCGCGGACCCAGGCGGCAATCTCGGCGACATGCTCCGGGCCGAGGTTCTCCATCGCGCGGTCGCCGCGCAGCTGCGGGATGACGCCGTCGTAGCGCAGCGCGCGGCCCATCGACCGGTCGCTCGGGAACGCCCCGACGACCCAGATCGGCACGCGCGGCCGCTGGACGGGCCGGGTGCTGATGCGCAGGTCCTCGACCTTGTGGTGGTGGCCGTCGTAGGAGAACGTCTCGCCGCGGAAGGCCAGGTCCAGGATCGCGAGGTGGTCGTCGAGCAGCTCGGCGCGCTCGCGCGTGCTCGTGAGCTCCCCGGACACGCCGACGAAGCCGCGGTCGATCGGCACGCCCAGCCCCGCGGGGATGACGAGCCGGCCGTTCGACAGATGGTCGACGGTCACGGCCTGGCGCGCGACGACCCACGGGCGGCGGCGCGGGAGCGCGAAGACGAGCGCGCCGAGCGTGATGCGCTGCGTGCGGACGGCGGCCGCGGCGAGCACCGCCCACGGGTCCCACACGTCGCCGTCGAGGCCGAGGTCGATCGCGTCCCACGTGAAGAAGCCGTCCCAGCCCGACTCCTCGGCGTCGACCGCCATGCCGAGCACCTGCTCCGTCGTGCCGAACGTGCCGACGATGCCGAACTTCATCGTTCCCCCTGTCGTCGCAGCCGATGCCGGCGACGCTACCGACGACCACCGACATCCCCCGACCCGTCGCGGGACGGGCCAAAGGCCTTGGGCGTGTGGGTGGTCCGTCGGAGGATGGGCGCGTGACCGACGACGCCCACGCACCGGCGAGCCCGGCCCAGCCCGATCCCCGTGCTCCGCAGACGCCCCCCGACGTCGACGCGTCCGCGGACGACACCACCCCGCCCGACCGTCCCGGCTGGGTGCGCGACACCGTCGTCTTCCTGTCCGGCCAGACGGTCTCGCTCTTCGGCTCGATGCTCGTGCAGTACGCCGTGCTCTGGCACCTGACGCTCGAGACCCGCTCGGGTGCGGTCCTCGCGCTGTCGTCGGTGTTCGGCTTCCTGCCGCAGGCCGTGGTCTCGATCTTCGGCGGCGTGTGGGCGGACCGGCACAACCGCAAGCTGCTCGTCATCGGCGCCGACGCGACGATCGCGGTGACGACGCTCGCCCTCGCGCTGCTCATGCTGTCCGGCCACGACGACCTCTGGCTCATCTACGCGGCGCTCGCGATCCGCTCGGCGGGTGCCGGCGTGCAGACCCCGGCGGTCGCCTCGCTGGTCCCCCAGATCGTCCCGACGCGCCACCTCATGCGCGTCAACGGCATCAACGCCACGATCCAGTCCGCGATGATGCTCGTCGCCCCGGCCGCGGCGGCCGCGGTCTACGCGAGCGCGGACATCGTCGCGGTGTTCTTCGTCGACGTGGTCACGGCGGTGATCGGCATCGGGATGCTGCTCCTGGTCCCGGTCGCGACGATCGTCCGGACGCAGGGCGACGACGGCCCGACGAGCTACTTCGGCGACCTCGTCGGCGGGCTGCGGTACATCGCGGGCCACGCGTTCGTGCGCTGGGTGCTCGTGCTGTTCGCGGTCGTGTTCGTGCTCATCGTCGCCCCGTCGTACCTCACGCCTCTCATGGTGGCGCGCACCTTCGGGCCCGAGGTCTGGAAGCTCACCGCGAACGAGCTCGCGTTCAGCATCGGGATGCTCGTCGGCGGTGCGGTGGTCGCCGTGTGGGCGGCGAAGCGGAGCCGGGTGGGGCTCATCATCGGGTCGACGCTCGCGTTCGGCGGCATCTCGATCGGGCTCGGAGTCTCGACCAACCTGTGGGTGTTCCTCGGGTTCATGTTCCTGCTCGGCCTCGCGGTGCCGTTCTTCTCGACGCCGTCCACGACCGTCCTGCAGGAGACCGTCGAGCCGGAGATGCAGGGCCGCGTGTTCGGGTTCGTCGGCATCGTCATGGCGGTCGCGATGCCGCTCGGCATGGCGGTGTTCGGGCCGCTCGCCGACGTCGTCAGCGTCGAGCTGCTGCTGGTCCTCGCGGGCGTCGCGCTGTTCGTCGTCGTGGGCGTCGCGCTCGCGATGCCGTCGGGCCGGCGCGCGGTCGAGGACGCCCGGCGGCAGTCGGCGGCTCCGGAGAAGGACGCGGTCTCGACGGACGCGTGACGACGGCGCCGTGACGAGCTCGGCGCGAGGCGCGGCGGAGGACCGGGCTCCCGAGCCGCTCGCCGACGGGTCTCAGGCCGTCCGCACGACCGGCTGCCGCAGGATCGTGCGCAGCTTCTCCGGAGCGGTGCGACGCGCGTCGCCGAGGTAGATCTCGTGGTGCTTGCCCGTCAGACGCAGGCCCTGCGCGGGGACGAACTCGTGGTGCAGCGCGTCGAGCACGGGCCCCTCGGCGTCGTACGGGCCGACGTGCAGCGTCTGGACGCACAGCCCCTCGTCGAGCCGTTCGAGCCGGACCTCGTCGAGCCGCGGCGCACCGCCCTTGCGCGCGACGGTCTCCCGCGCGGTCCCGACGTGCTCGGCGGTGAGCCAGTCGGGCGTGAGGACCAGCAGCGTCCAGTCCCAGCGGGACTTGTCGAGCTGGCTCGTGAACGACTCCATGTCCGCCGACCACCACAGCCCCTCGAGCGGCATGACGGTGTAGTCGCGGCCGAGCTGCGTCTTGCTGAGGAACTTCAGCGCGTACGCGAGCGGGTACAGCGACGACACGGCGGCGGTGTACTCGGGTGCGGTGTTCGGGTCGCCGTGCCCGTCGACCGCGAGGTACGTGAGCGGGGGGACCTCGACGACGTCGAACCGGCCGCGCCGGGCCGTGTACGTCGGGATCTCCTTCTTGAGGTCGACCTTGCCGGCCGCCGGCCCGTCGCGCATCCGTCCTCCGTCGCCTCGATCGTCGCTCGTCCAGCATCGTGCCAGGTCGGGATGCGGGACCGGTCCCGCTGCCGCAGGCTGAGGCCCCGCCCGCTGCTCCCCTCCCGGAGGTCCCGTGCCGACTGCCCTGCCGCCCGTCCGCGGAGTCGCCCTCGACGACGCCGTCACGCAGGTGCTCGGACCGGACGCGACGCTGCGCGACGCGCAGCAGGACGCCCTGCGCGGCCTCGCCGAGCGGGACACGCTGCTCGTCGCCCGGACGGGCGCGGGCAAGTCCGCGGTGTACGCGATCGCGACGCTGGTCGCCGCGCGGCTCACGCTCGTCGTCTCGCCCCTCGTCGCGCTGCAGCGGGACCAGGCGCAGTCGCTGCGCGAGGTCGGCCTGCGCGCGGCCACCGTGAGCTCCGCGGTCTCGCGCGGGAAGCAGGCGCAGGCGCTCGACGACGCGGCGCACGGGCGGCTCGACGTGCTGCTCCTCGCACCCGAGCAGCTGCACCGCGGCCCGGTCGTCGAGGCGCTCCGGGACGCCGACGTCGGCCTGGTGGTCGTCGACGAGGCGCACTGCGTGAGCGAGTGGGGGCACGACTTCCGGCCCGACTACCTGCACGTCGCGTCGGCGGTGCGTGCGCTGGGCGGACCGCGGGTGCTCGCGATGACGGCGACCGCGTCGGCCCACGCGCGCGACGAGATCGTCGAGCGGCTGGGCCTGGACGACCCGCGCGTGCTCGTGCACGACGCCGACCGCCCGAACATCTGGCTCGGCGCGGTCCCCGCGTCGACGCCGGGCGACCGCGACGCACGCGTCGTCGACGAGGTCCTCGCCACGGAGGGCGCCGTCATCGTCTACGCGCGGACGCGGTCGCACACCGAGGAGCTCGCCGAGCTGCTCGACCGCGCGGGGCGTCCGGCGCTCGTCTACCACGCGGGCCTCCCGGCGAAGGAGCGGGCGCGGGTGCAGGACACGTTCCTCGACGGGCGGCACGACACGGTCGTCGCGACGAGCGCGTTCGGCATGGGCGTCGACCGGGCCGACGTGCGGGCCGTCGTGCACGCGGGCCCGCCGCCGTCGCTCGACGCGTACTACCAGGAGGTCGACCGGGTGCGGGACACGAACGGCTCGGCCGCGAGGCGCTCGACGACCCGCTCGAGATGACGCATGTCGCGCGCGCGGACCTGCACGACGAGGTCCACGTCGCCCGTGACCGTG
>NZ_JAAXOY010000291.1 GCF_012396155.1 Cellulomonas septica
GTCGCGCTCGACCGCGGGACCCGGGTGCTCGCGCCGGGGGCCCGGCTGGGCGTGCTGGCGCAGGAGGGACCGACCGAGCACGCCGCCCCGGCGGCCGCCGACGGGTCGTCGCCGAGCGCGTTCGACGCGTACGCACGGCACGCGCTCGACCTGCTCGAGGCCGGTCGCATCGACCCCGAGCAGCTCGTGCCCGTCGCCGCGCTGGGCCTGCTGAGCGAGGAGGACCTCGAGCGGCCGCTGCGCGAGCTCTCCGTCGGACAGCGCCGCCGGTTCGACCTCGCGTGCGCGCTGCTCGCCGCGCCGCACCTGCTGATCCTCGACGAGCCCACGAACCACCTGTCCGTCGGGCTGGTCGACGAGCTCACCGACGCGTTGCGGCTCACGTCGGCGGCGGTCGTCGTCGCGACGCACGACCGCCGGATGCGCGCGGACCTCGCGGACTGGCCGGAGCTCACGCTCGGCTGAGCCCGCGGGCGCGGAGGGTCAGGGCAGGCGGCCGACGTGCGCCATCGCCTGGCGCAGCAGCAGCCCCTGGCCGCCGTTCATCTCGACCTGCACCTGCTCGGCGCACGCCTCCTCGGGCGTGAGCCACGCGAGGTCGATGGCGTCCTGCTGCGGCCGGCAGTCGCCGAGCACGGGCACGACGTAGGACAGCGACACCGCGTGCTGGCGGGGGTCGTGGTACGGCGTCACGCCGGGCGTCGGGAAGTACTCGGCGACGGTGAACGGCTGCGGCGACGCCGGGATCTGCGGGAGCGCGACGGGGCCCAGGTCCTTCTCGACGTGCCGCACGAGCGCGTCGCGCACCCGCTCGTGGTACATGACCCGGCCGCTGACCAGCGCGCGCGACATCACGCCCTCGGGCGTGACACGCAGCAGCAGCCCGACGGCGACCACGTCGCCCGAGTCGTCGACGCGCACGGGCACGGCGTCGACGTAGAGGATCGGGATCTGCGAGCGGACCTTGGCGATGCGCTCGGGGCTGAGCCAGCCCGCGGGGCGCTCGGGTCCGGGAGGGAACTCGGCGGTGTCGGTCACGGTGCAGTTCTACCCCGAGCCGCGGGCGGTCGCGGCCAGGCGCGCGCGCCCGGGTGGTCGTGGCGGCACCGGGAATATCGGCCGGGGCGTACGCGCTCTACGTGGCGGACCTGACAACCAGGAGGTGCCACGTGGCGACGACCACGCTGACGGCCGAGACGATCGGCCAGGTCATCAACGAGAACGACATCGTGCTCATCGACTTCTGGGCCGAGTGGTGCGGACCGTGCAAGATGTTCGGCCCCATCTTCGAGAAGTCGTCGGAGGGGCACCCGGACGTGGTGTTCGGCAAGGTCGACACCGAGGCCGAGCAGCTCATCGCGGCGCAGCTCCAGATCTCCGCGATCCCGACGATCATGGCCTTCCGCGAGGGCGTGCCGGTCTATCGGCAGTCCGGCGCCCTGCCGGGCCCGCTGCTCGAGAAGGTCGTGGCCGCGGTGAAGGACCTCGACATGGACGAGGTGCGCGAGAAGATCGCCGCCGCCGAGCAGTCGGCGACCGCCGAGGCCTGACGCCCGCGGCGTCGTGCGGCCCGCACGGGTCCGGCGCGACGCTGACGAGCGAGGACGACGACGGCCCGGCCGCAGGGGAGACCCCGCGGCCGGGCCGTCGTCGTACCCGGCGTGCCGGGCGTGTGACCCGGGGTTACGGTTTCCTGACACCGCTCTCACACCGAGCGCGTCCAGAGGGGGCCGCGCGGGGAGCGGTGGCGGCGGGTCGCAACGGAGCGGCCGGCCGGTCACGCAGGGGGCTGCCGCACGACGTCGTGCCGCTCACCCCTGCCCAGAGGGGCTGACATGAGCACATCACCAACCCGGCGTCGTCCGGGGTCGACCGCACTGGTCCTCATCGCCGCCGGCCTGCTGGCCGGCTCCGTCGTCGTCGCGCCGGCCGCCACCGCGGCCGACACGGTGCCCGTGGGGCGGGGGAGCTATCTCACGTCGCCGCCGGGGCCGACGCCGGAGGGCTGCGACGCCCTGGAGGCGGACCCGCGCGTGTACCTCACGGACGACGCGCCCACCGGGCCGCTGCCGACGAACGACTGGTGGTCCTCGCTGCTGTTCAAGCGGTGGAACTGCACGGCGTCCGAGCCGCTGCACGCCCACCCCGTGTCGTACCAGCCGACGGAGGCCGGTCTCGGGCTCTCGGTGACACGTGACACCGTCGTGTCCGGCACGCCCGGCGGCGTCGGCGAGTTCCACTACCCGTACCGCCAGGACGTGCTGGTCGGCGTCTCCGGCCTGCGCGCGCCCGTGGTCGAGGTCGCGGACTGGAGCGACTGGACCGTGACCCCGTCGTGGGCGAGCGGGGGCAAGCGCCTGCGCGCCACGATCGGGCACGGCCTGCCGATCAGCTGGTACCACCTGACCGGGGGCGACGCCGTGCTGACCGCGGCCGCCGACCTGCGCGTCTGGCTGCGCGACGGGTCCACGCTCGGCTTCACCGCGGGGGGCAGCGACTACGTCGCCTACGCGCCGAGCGGTGCGTCGTGGCAGGTGTCGGGCACGACGCTGACCAGCGGGCTCGCGGGCCGAGGCTTCCTCGCGGTCGCCGCGCTCACGACCGCGTCGGGGTCGACCGACGCGCAGCGCGCCGCCCAGGCCCGTGCCCTCGCGCCGTACGCGTTCGACGAGGTCACCGACTCCCGCGTGTCGTGGTCCTACGACGAGGGTGCGTCGCGCGTCCGCACGACGTACGCGCTCACGACCACGCCGCTGCAGGGCCAGTCGCGCGGCACGGTCGTCGCGCTGTACCCGCACCAGCAGCGCTACGTCACGGCGACGACGGGCCCGGGCTCGACGGGCACCCTCGGCACCTACGTGTCGCCGCGCGGCGCGATGACGGCGTACACGGGTGCGACGGCGTTCACCACGACCACGCCGTTCACCGGGATCCTCCCCGAGGTCCCCGCGGTCGCGACGTCGACCGGTGCCGCGCGCGACCGGCTCGACGCGCTGCTCGACGAGGCCGCGACGGACGACCTCGGCGTCCTGCGCGCCGACACCTACTGGACCGGCAAGGCGCTCGGCCGGGCCGCCCGCATCGCCGAGATCGCCGACCAGCTCGGCCGCACCGACGTGCGCGACCGTACGCTCCGCGCGATGCGCACGACGCTCACCGACTGGTTCACCGCGACCGGCGGGAAGACCGAGCGCGTCTTCGCCTACGACGCGCGCTGGGGCACGCTCATCGGCTACCCCGCGTCGTACGGCTCCGACACCGAGCTCAACGACCACCACTTCCACTACGGCTACTACGTGGCGGCCGCCGCGACGCTCGCCCGGTTCGACCCGCAGTGGGCGGCCGACTACGGGGGCATGGTCGACGTGCTCGTGCGCGACGCGAACGGCTACGACCGGTCGGAGAAGCGGTTCCCGTTCCTGCGCGACTTCGACCCCTACGCCGGGCACGACTGGGCGTCGGGTCACGGCGCCTTCGCGGCCGGCAACAACCAGGAGTCGAGCTCCGAGGGCATGAACTTCGCCGCGGCGCTCGTCCAGTGGGGCGAGGCCACGGGCCGGCAGTCCGTGCGCGACGCCGGCGCGTACCTCTACGCGACGCAGGCCGCCGCGATCCAGGAGTACTGGTTCGACCGCGCCGGGGCGATCCCCGACGGGTTCGGGCACAGCACCGTCGGCATGATCTGGGGCGACGGCGGGGCGTACGCGACCTGGTTCAGCGGCGAGGCCGAGATGATCCAGGGCATCAACACCCTGCCCATCACCGGCGGGCACCTCTACCTCGGGCTGCGTCCCGACGACGTGCGCGCCAACTACGCCGAGCTCGTCCGCGCCAACGGCGGGCCGCCGACCGTCTGGCAGGACATCCTGTGGAGCTACCTCGCGCTCGGCGACGGTCCTGCGGCACTCCGCGAGCTCCAGGCGAACCCCGGCTACACGGTCGAGGAGGGCGAGTCGCGGGCGCACACGTACCACTGGGTCGCCAACCTGGCGGCGCTCGGCACGCTCGACGCGACGGTCCGCGCCGACCACCCGCTGGCCGCGGTGTTCCGCGGGTCGGGCGGCCGGACGTACGTGGCGTCGAACGTCACCGCGACGACGCTCACCGTGCGGTTCTCCGACGGCACGACGCTGCGCGTGCCGGCCGGGCGGACCGTCACGTCGGGTGCGCACACGTGGAGCGGCGGCAACGCGCCGGGCGGTCCGACGACGACGCCCACCCCGACGCCGACGGTCACCCCGACCCCGACGCCGACCCCGACACCCACGCCGACGGTCACGCCCACGCCGAAGCCGACGCCCACGCCGACGCCGACGCCGACCGTGCCGCCCTCGGACGCGTCGACGCTCTACCT
>NZ_JAAXOY010000292.1 GCF_012396155.1 Cellulomonas septica
CGCCTGGTCGGGGTCGGCGAGCTCGCGCAGCTCGCCCGCCAGGACGTCGGCGGCCCCCGGCACGACCTCCTGCAGGGCGGCGTCCTCGAGCAGCCGCTGCGCGCGCGCCACGTTGGCGACGCCTGCCCGCGTGAGGCGTCCCGCGAGGCTGCCGCTGCGTCCGTCAACGGTCACGACGGCCCCCGTCCGTCGGCGTGCACCGTCGTCCGCCTGGCGAGGTGCTCGGTCATGAGCGAGATCCCGGGCGCGACCATGCGCACCGTCACAGGACCGGCAGGAACCGCCGCAGCTCGTACGGCGTGACCTGCGCGCGGTACTCGTCCCACTCCTGACGCTTGTTGCGCAGGAAGTAGTCGAAGACGTGCTCACCCAGCGTCTCGGCGACGAGCTCCGACTTCTCCATCACCGCGATGGCGGCGTCGAGGGACTGGGGCAGCGGGTCGATGCCGAGCGCGCGGCGCTCCGCGTCGGTGAGCTCCCACACGTCGTCCTCGGCGCCCTCGGGGAGCTCGTAGCCCTCCTCGATGCCCTTGAGGCCGGCCGCGAGGATGACCGCGAACGCGAGGTACGGGTTGGTCGCGGAGTCGACCGCGCGGTACTCGATGCGGCTCGAGTTGCCCTTGCCCGGCTTGTACAGCGGGACGCGGACCAGCGCGGAGCGGTTGTTGTGCCCCCAGCAGACGTAGCTCGGCGCCTCGGCGCCGCCCCACAGCCGCTTGTAGGAGTTGACGAACTGGTTCGTCACGGCGGTGATCTCGGCCGCGTGCTTGAGCAGGCCCGCGATGAACGAGCGCGCGGTCTTCGACAGCTCGAGGTGGCCGCCCGGCTCGTGGAACGCGTTGCGGTCGCCCTCGAACAGCGACAGGTGCGTGTGCATGCCCGAGCCCGGCTGGTCCGACAGCGGCTTCGGCATGAAGGACGCGAACACGCCCTGCTCGAGCGCGACCTCCTTGACCACCGTGCGGAACGTCATGATGTTGTCCGCCGTGGTCAGGGCGTCGGCGTAGCGCAGGTCGATCTCGTTCTGGCCCGGCCCGGCCTCGTGGTGCGAGAACTCGACCGAGATGCCCATGGACTCGAGCATCGTGATCGCGGCGCGGCGGAAGTCGTGCGCGGTGCCGCGCGGCACGTGGTCGAAGTAGCCGCCCTGGTCGACCGGCACGAGCGCCTGGGTCGGGTCCGCGGGGGCCTCGAACAGGTAGAACTCGACCTCGGGGTGCGTGTAGAAGGTGAACCCCTGGTCGCTCGCGCGGGACAGCGCGCGCTTGAGCACGTGCCGCGAGTCCGCGAGCGACGGCGCACCGTCGGGCGTCAGCAGGTCGCAGAACATGCGGGCGGTGCCGTGCCGCTCACCGCGCCAGGGCAGGACCTGGAACGTCGACGGGTCGGGGCGGGCGATCATGTCCGCCTCGTAGACGCGCGTGAGGCCCTCGATCGCGCTGCCGTCGAAGCCGATCCCCTCGGAGAACGCGTTCTCGAGCTCGGCCGGCGCGACCGCGACGGACTTGAGGATCCCGAGCACGTCGGTGAACCAGAGGCGGATGAAGCGGATGTCCCGCTCCTCGACCGTGCGGAGCACGAACTCCTGCTGCCTGTCCATGGCGTACATCCTGCCCGATCCGAGGGCCGTCCGGCCGCCATCCCACGCCGACGTGGCGGGCGGTCGTCGTGGCGGTGACTAGGCTCGACGCCATGACGAGGCCGCGTATCGCCCTGGCCCAGATCGACACCTGCGTCGGGGACGTCGACGGCAACGCCGCCGCGGTCGTGACGTGGGCGCGCAAGGCCGCGGACGCGGGCGCCGACCTCGTCGTCTTCCCCGAGATGACGCTCACCGGGTACCCGATCGAGGACCTCGCGCTGCGGGCGTCGTTCCGCCGCGGCGCCGAGGCGGCGCTCGAGCGGACGGCCGCCGAGCTCGTCGACGCCGGGCTCGGGGACCTCGCGGTGCTCGTGGGGACGGTCGGCGAGCACGGCGCGGGCGACACGGCCGCACCCGACGACCGCGGGCTGCCCACCAACCAGGCGGTCCTGCTGCGGCACGGGAAGGCGCAGACCCGGTACGACAAGCACCACCTGCCGAACTACGGGGTGTTCGACGAGTTCCGCATCTTCGCGCCCGGCGACGAGACGTGCGTGATCGACGTCGCGGACGCGCGCGTCGGCGTCGTCATCTGCGAGGACATCTGGCAGGACGGCGGTCCCGTCGCGCAGATGGACGAGAACGACGTCGACCTGCTCGTGGTCCTCAACGGCTCGCCCTACGAGGAGGGCAAGGGGCACGTCCGCGTCGACCTCGCCGCCCGGCGGGCCCGCGAGGTGGACGCGCCCGTGGCGTACGTCAACCTCGTCGGCGGCCAGGACGACCTGGTGTTCGACGGCGGGTCGTTCGTCGTCGGCGTCGACGGGACGGTGCTCGCGAGCGCGCCGCAGTTCGTCGAGCACCTGCTGGTGTGGGACCTTCCCGAGCGCGGCGCCGCACCCGAGCCCGGTCCGCTCGCCGCGCCGCTCGAGGCCGACGAGGAGGTCTACCGGGCGATCGTCACCGGCCTGGCCGGGTACGTCCGCAAGAACGGGTTCCGGTCCGTGCTGCTCGGCGTGTCGGGCGGCATCGACTCCGCGCTGACGGCCGCGATCGCGGCGGACGCGGTCGGCGGTGAGCACGTCGTCGGCGTCTCGATGCCGTCGTCCTTCTCCTCCGAGCACAGCAAGGACGACGCCGCCGACCTCGCCCGGCGGATCGGCGCGGACTACCGCGTCCAGCCCATCGCATCGGTCGTCGACGCGTTCCAGGAGCACCTCGCGCTCCAGGGCGTCGCGGAGGAGAACCTGCAGGCGCGCGTGCGCGGCGTCCTGCTCATGGCCATCTCGAACCGCGAGGGGCACCTCGTCATCGCGCCCGGCAACAAGTCGGAGCTCGCGACGGGCTACGCGACGATCTACGACGCGGGCAGCATCGGCGGGTTCGCCCCGCTCAAGGACGTCGACAAGTCCCGCGTCTGGGCGCTCGCGCGCTGGCGCAACGCGTACGCGGCCGCGCGCGGCGAGACGCCGCCGATCCCCGAGTCGTCGATCACCAAGCCGCCGTCCGCCGAGCTGCGCCCCGGCCAGACCGACCAGGACTCGCTGCCGCCCTACGACCTGCTCGACGAGGTGCTCGACGCGTACGTCGAGCACGCCGAGGGGCGCGCCGAGCTGCTGGCCCGTGGGTTCGACCCGGCGGTGGTCGACAAGGTCGTCACGCTCGTCGACCGCGCCGAGTGGAAGCGCCGGCAGTACCCCCTCGGCCCCAAGGTGACCGCGCTCGCGTTCGGGCGCGACCGCCGCCTGCCCGTGACGTCCCGGTGGCGCGAGCCCTGAGGCGTCACCCACCCGCGACCGTCGTGACCCGACCGCACCCCAGGAGCACACCCTCATGACCCAGAACGTGAAGCGCGTGCGCGTGCACCACCTGCGCCAGGCCAAGGAGCAGGGCGAGCGCCTGTCCATGCTCACCGCCTACGACGCGGTGACCGCGCGGATCTTCGACGAGGCCGGCGTCGACATGCTGCTCGTCGGCGACTCGATCGGGAACACCATGCACGGGCACGCGACGACGCTCCCTGTCACCGTGGACGACTTGATCCCGCCCGCCCGGGCCGTCGCGCGGGCCGCGCAGCGCGCGTTCGTCGTCGTCGACTTCCCGTTCGGGTCGTACGAGGCCGGGCCCGAGCAGGCGCTCGCGACGGGTGTGCGGCTCATGAAGGAGACCGGGGTCGACGCGGTCAAGCTCGAGGGCGGCAAGCGCGTCGCGCGGCAGATCCGCGCGCTCACCGACGCGGGCATCCCCGTCGTCGGGCACCTGGGCTACACGCCGCAGTCCGAGAACCTGTTCGGCGGTCCGCGCGTGCAGGGGCGCGGCGACGTCGCGGCGGAGCGGCTGTCGGAGGACGCGCTCGCCATCGCGGAGGCCGGCGCGGCCGCGATCGTGCTCGAGATGGTCCCGGCACCGCTCGCGGCCCGCATCACGGAGATCGTCGCGGTGCCGACCATCGGCATCGGCGCGGGCGCGCAGTGCGACGGCCAGGTGCTCGTGTGGGTCGACATGGCCGGCATGACGGACTGGTCGCCACGCTTCGCCAAGCGCTTCGGCGAGGTCGGCGCCGCGCTCAGGTCGGCCGCGACGGCCTACATCGACGAGGTCCGCGGCGGCACGTTCCCCGACGCGGCGCACCAGTTCGACGCGTGACGCCCGCGCGGGTCGCGGGCTGGACCCTCGCCGCGCTCGCGGCGGTCGCGGTGGTCGTCGTCCTGGTGCCGGTGGGCGGCGGCCTGTACGGGGTCGCGCAGCTCGTCTCGTTCCGCGCGGTCC
>NZ_JAAXOY010000293.1 GCF_012396155.1 Cellulomonas septica
CCGACCACCTCGACCTCGCCGACCGCGCGCTCGCGGTCGCGGTGGACGCCGCTCGTCCCGCGCTGCTGACCGACGAGGGCAGGGCCGCGTCCGCCGCGCTGCACTCCGCGCGGGAGGGGGCGGCGTCGCCACGTCGCTGTGCGGACGAGGCCCGCGCCCTGGGGCGTCGCGTCCGTGCCGCGGTCGTCACCTACGACTCGGCCGAGTCGGGCGTCCACCGGCTGATGCGCGTCGTCGTCGGTGGTGAGCCGACGCTCGACAGGCTGTTCCCGACGCTGCCGCTGGTCCGTCCGCTGCTCGGCGTCGCCGCCGTTGGCACGGCGTCGGTCGCGCTGCGTGCCGTCGTGCTCGACACCACCCTGCGCGCCGCGTGGGCGCTGCCCTCAGGTCGTGCCGACGACGTGGTCCGCGAGCGCATGCGGGCCCTCCAGCGGCTCGCCGCGGTGCTCGTGGCCGACGGGCGGGCCGAGCTGCTGACCCTCGGGCTCGCGACCACGCTCCTCGGGCCGACGGCCTCGCGCGTGCCGCCGGACCTGCGGGTGCCGATGCTGGTCCGCCAGCTCGCGTGGCTGCTCCCGGACCCGAGCCCCACGGTCGTCGTCCCGCGTGTGGGTGCGGCGCAGCTCCCCGCGCCCCGGGACCTCGCCATGGTCGTCGCGAACATCGCGCTCAGCTATCGCGACGGGTCGGTGGCGGCGGTGCCGGGGACGCCGGACGGCACGGTCTCGATCCAGCGGCTCGTCAAGCCCGACGGTTCGGTGTCGTGGGTCGTCGAGATCCCGGGGACGCAATCGCCGTCGCTGAACGGGGTCAACCCGATGGACGCCGGGACCGACGCGCTGCTCGAGGCAGACCTGCCGGAGTCGATGACGCCGGCGGTGATCGAGGCGATGCGGCTCGCGGGCATCCGGGAGGACGACCCGGTGATGCTCGCCGGCCACAGCCAGGGCGGCATGGTCGCGACCAGTGTGGCCACGGCCCTCGCGGGGACCTACCGGATCGCCGCCGTGCTGACGGTCGGGTCGCCGGACATCCCACGCGGACCGATGCCTGCGGGGGTCCAGGTGCTGCACGTCCGCGACAGCGGGGACATCGCGCCGCAGAGCGACGGGCGGCCCGACCGCGGGTCGCGGAACGTCCGCATCGTCACGGGCGACGCCCAGGAGGCGGGAGCACCGCCGGTCCGGAACCTCGTCGAGGCGCACAGCGTCGCCCGGTACGTGCGCCTGACCGAGGCCGTCGAGGCCGAGCTCGACGACCCCCAGCTCCGCGACTTCGCGCGAGCCGCGGAGACGGTGCTCGGACCGCCGGGCACCACCGCGACGACCCTGCAGTTCGTCGCCACGCGCGACCCGGACGTCGTCGCGACCGACCCGCTCACCGGGCTGCCGCGTCCCGACCGGCTCGCGCAGGGCGGCCCGCTGACCGCGCCGCCGGGGAGCTCCCGGTGACGGCGTCCGAGACCGCAGGGCCCCTGGTGCCGGGGGCTCAGTCCCGGTCGCCCGGGATGATGACCGAGAGGACGAAGCTCACGATGGAGATGATCAGCGCCCCCAGCACGGCGGTGCCGAAGTTGTCGATGCGCAGACCCCAGCTCGTCTGCTCCGTGATCCACGCGGTGAGCATGAGCATCAGGGCGTTCACCACGAGCGTGAACAGGCCGAGCGTCAGGATGTACAGGGGGATCGACAGGAACGCGACGATCGGCTTCACCACCGCGTTGACGATCCCGAAGACGAGCGCGATGAGCAGGATGATCGCCACCTGCTCGAGGTTGGAGTCGGCACCGACGATCGTCAGGCCTGACAGGACGAGGGTCGCGAGCCAGATCGCGACGCCGTTGATCAGCACCCTCACCACGAACGACATGCGTCGATCCTGCCATCGGCACCTGCTCGCGTGCGCCTTGTCGGAGCGGCTCGTCTCGTCGGGACGGCTCGCCGGGCGACGTCACGCCACGCGGCTCGCCGTGGTGGTGGCGGCGACAGCCTCGCTGACGGCATGCACGGGACCCGCGCCTACCGCGAGCACCGATGCGCCGGCGGCGGCTGTCGCGACCGCCGCACCGACCCCCGACCCGTCGCGGCGACCCGCGGGGCCTGAGCGGACGACGTCCGGCGAGTCGTCGACGGAACGCGTCCTGCCCGGCCGGGCGGCTCCCGCACCGGAGCAGCCGGCCGCGATGGCCGTCGGCGACAGCACCGGCGCCCTCGCCGCCGTCGAGCACGTCTTCGACCTCTGGACGCATGCGCGGATGACGGGCTCCGTCACGGCGCTGGAGGGGACGTACGCGGACACGTGCGGCGTCTGCGTCGAGGTCGCCGAACGGGTCGTCACGCTCGCCGCGAGCGGCATCACCGAGGTGGACGGTGGGCTGACGCTCGTCGACCCGGCGACGACCGAGGCCGTCCCGGGATCCTGGTACGCAGTCACGGGAGTGCTGGTCGAGGACGACGCGCAGGTCGTGGACGGTGACGGGGTGGTCGTCGACCTCGTCGACGGCGGTCGGTACGACATGCTCGCCACGCTCAGCTGGTACGAGGGGGCGTGGCGCGTCGAGTCGATGAACCTGTACGCGACGACGTCGTGACGGTCACCGCCGGGCGGGACTGCGGGTCGTGCCGTCTCCGGGCGGCGATTCAGCGGCGGTGGGCGTCCGCCGCGACCTCGAGGAACAGGTCCGTCGCCTCCGGCTCGCCGACGCTCACGCGGACGCCGTCGCCCGCGAACGGGCGGACCAGCACGCCGGCGCGGGTGCAGCGCTCCGCGAACGACGACGCGTGGTCGCCGAGCGGCAGCCAGACGAAGTTCGCCTGCGAGTCGGGGACCGTCCAGCCCTGGGCGCGCAGCCCGGCGAGCATGCGGGCGCGCTCGACCACGATCGCGTCGACGCGGTGTAGCAGCTCGTCACGGGCCCGCAGCGACGCCAGCGCGGCGAGCTGCGCGACGTGCGAGACCCCGAACGGCGTCGACGCCGCGCGGATCCCCGCCGCGAGTCGGGGACGGGCGACCGCGAAGCCCACGCGCAGACCGGCCAGGCCGTATGCCTTCGAGAACGTGCGGAGGAGGACGACGTTGGGGTGCTCGGCGAACACCGCGAGGCCGTCGGCGGCTCGGTCGTCGCGGACGAACTCGACGTACGCCTCGTCGACGACCACGAGGACGTGCGACGGGACGGCGGCGAGGAAGCCCGCGAGCTCGTCGGCGTGCACCGCCGGGCCTGTCGGGTTGTTCGGCGTGCAGACCAGCACGGCCTTGGTCCGCGGCGTCACGGCCTTCGCCATCGCCTCGAGGTCGAGCCGCCCGTCGGCACCGACGGGGACGCGCACGCCCTCCGCCCCGGCGAGCGAGACCGCGATCGGGTACGCCTCGAACGACCGCCACGGGAAGACGACCTCGTCGCCCGCCTCGCACACCGCGGTGAGCACGTGACCGAGCGCCGCGACCGAGCCGCAGCCGGTGACGACGTTCTCCGGGGCGACGCCGAGCGACGTCGCGATCGCCTCGACCAGCTCGGTCGCGTACATGTCCGGGTACCGGTTGACGTCGACGGCCGCGTCCGCGATCGCCGCGACGACCGACGGCAGCGGCGGGTACGGGTTCTCGTTCGACGACAGCTTGTACGCGGCCGCACCGACGGGGGCGCGAGCTCCGGGGACGTACGGCGGGAGGTCGGCGAGGGCCTTGCGCAGCGGGACTCGGCTCACGGCTCCAGCATGCCACCGGGTCGCGGGCCGCCCGACGCAGACGGGCCGGTCGGCGGGACGGGTCAGGCGATCGAGCGGCGGCGGACCGAGGCGCGGACCGTCGGCCGTGCGGGCTGCGCGTGCGGCAGAGCGACGCGGGGGCGGCTGCGGAGCTCCTCGGGCGTCGGCGTGGGCAGGCGGTCCTGGAGGTGCGCGAGCACCTCCATGAGGTTCGCGATGTCGCCCTCGACCGTGTCGTCGTCGCTCTCGCCGGCGGGGATGCGCACCGTCACGCGGGAGCCGGGACCCGACGCGCGCTCCGGACGGTCGACGTCACCGGCGGAGAGGCGTGCCGCTGGAGCGTCGAGCTGGTCGTCGGCGACGAGGTCGACCGCAGGAGCGTCCGCCTCGGCGGGGGTCGGGGCGGCGGGGTCGGCCGACCACGGCGTCGCCGGGAGCGGCGCGTGCGTGACGGTCACGCCGAGCGCGGTGAGGAAGGCCGTCGCCCGGTGGACGGTGAGGGCGCGGTCCTCCAGCTCGAGGGCGGTCAGGGCGAGCCGCACGTCGTGCTCGGAGACCACGTG
>NZ_JAAXOY010000294.1 GCF_012396155.1 Cellulomonas septica
CTTCGGCGGGCACCGGCTTCGGCTGGGAGCGGATCGTGGCCGCGGCCGCGGTGGTGCTCGCCATCGCACTCATGGTCGGCACGGGTTTCCTGATCAACCTGCGCAATGAGGCCGCCGACGAGGCCGCCCTGCGCGCGGGCCTCGGACCACACCGTGCCGAGCGCCTCGGCGAGCAGCCGCGCGGTCCACGGGTCGACCCGGCCGCCGACCGTGACCACCGGGCCGTGCGGCCCGTAGGTCGAGGTGGTCACCTCGCCGCGGTCGGCACGTCGACGGGGCGGGGCGTCCGGGTCGTCGAGCATGCGCTCGAGGGCGTCGCGGGCCGACGGTGCCAGGCTCTCGGCCGCGCGCACGACTGCGACGACCCGCTGGGCGAGCAGCGCGAGCTTGACGTTGAGCCGCATCGAGCTCCAGCGCAGCAGGTCGAACGCCTCCTGCTCGTCGATGCCGTACACGAGCATGAGGGCGCCCTTGGCCTGGTCGATCAGCGCGTGCGACGCGAGGGCTGTGCCGAGCTGCAGCTGCGCGTCGTGCCGCGCGGCGGCGGTGACGGCCTCGTCGACGTCCAGGACGAAGCCCCCGACGCGGGGCTCGCCGGCGTCGTCGCGCTCGCGGGCACCGGTGAGGGTGACGCGTCGTCGGCCGTCGCCCTCGGCCGCGTGCACGCGGTGCGACACGGCGAAGGACGTCCCGTGCGTCACGCAGGCGGCGAGCGCGTCGGTGACGCGCCTGCGGTCGTCCTCGTGGATGCGGTGCAGCAGGCGTCCCACGCCCACGGCGCCCGGCTGTGAGCCGCCCGTCCTGGGGCCGTAGGTCGCCCGCATGGTGTCGGACCACCACCAGCGACCCCCTCGTCGTACGTGTAGCGGCCTACCGCCTCGGCTGCGTGGACGGGCATGGGTCCTCCTCGCGGCTCCGCCGCGAAGGAAGAGAGAGGCTGGGTCCGAACCCCCGGGTCCGTCGTGGACGCCGCTGCTCTCGACAGTAGACCCGGGGCCCGGTGCCCGCGCGGTGCGTCGGCCGTCGCGCACGTCCGAGGCCTGATCGTGGACACGTTTCACCGGCCTCTTACTAACAGGTCGGTAAGTGTGGTTTCCTCCGGTGTGTCCACCCTCGACGGAGAGGAACCCCGCATGGACCCGCACGTCCCTGCGAGCAGCCGGTCACGACGACGTCGTCGCACCCCGCTGATCGCGACCCTCGCCCTCGCGCTCGCCGCGACGGCCGCCGCGCCCGCCACCGCCCACGGCGGCAGCGCGCCCTCCACCCCGAACCTCGGCCCGAACGTCGTCGTCTTCGACCCGAGCATGCCCGTCGCCGACATCCAGGCGAAGGTCGACCAGATCCACGCCCAGCAGGTCGACGCCGAGATGGGCACCGCCCGCTGGTCGCTGCTCTTCAAGCCCGGTGAGTACGGCACCGCCGCGCAGCCGCTGCAGATGAAGGTCGGGTACTACACCGAGGTCGCCGGCCTCGGGGCGTCGCCGACCGACGTCGTCGTGCACGGCAAGATCGAGACGTACAACCGCTGCCTGTCCGACGACCCCGCGAACCCCAACTGCATCGCGCTCGTCAACTTCTGGCGCACGCTGTCCAACCTCACGCTCGACATCGACGGCGCCGGGCAGGACGGCTGCCGCGCCTCGGCGAACTTCTGGGCCGTCTCGCAGGCCGTGTCGCTGCGCCGGCTCAACGTCCTGTCGAACGAGGGCGACCCCGGCTTCTCGCTCATGGACTACTGCACCGCGGGCCCGCAGTACGCGAGCGGCGGCTTCATCGCCGACTCGCGGTTCGGCGACGTGGTCAACGGGTCGCAGCAGCAGTGGCTCACCCGCAACAGCTCCGTGCGGAGCTGGTCCAACGCCGTGTGGAACCAGGTGTTCTCCGGCGTCGAAGGCGCACCCACCGACTCGACGTTCCCCGACCCGCCGTACACGACGCTCGACACCACGCCCGTCAGCCGCGAGAAGCCGTACCTCTACGTCGACGCGCGCGGCACGTGGCAGGTCCGCGTCCCGTCGGCCGCCGAGGGCACGCGCGGCATCTCGTGGGCGAACGGCATGACGCCCGGCCGCTCGATCCCGCTGCGCGACTTCTACGTCGCCAAGCCCGGCGACTCGGTGCTCAAGATCAACGCGCAGCTCGCGCTCGGCAAGCACCTGCTGCTCACGCCCGGCGTCTACGACATCGCGTCGACCATCGCCGTCTGGCGGCCCGGCACCGTCGTGCTCGGCACCGGCCACGCGACGCTCACGTCCGCCCGTGGGGCGACCCCGCTGTTCGTCGCCGACGTGCCGGGCATCGTCGTCGCCGGCGTGACCATCGACGCGGGCCCGACGAAGTCGCCCGTGCTGCTCAAGGTCGGCCTCGACCACCGGCACGCGCCCGACTGGGGCAGCAAGAGCCGCCGCGACCCGATCACGCTCAGCGACGTCTACTTCCGCGTCGGCGGCCCGCACAAGGGCAGCACCGACGTCGCGCTCGAGATCAACGCCGACGACGTCCTCGTCGACCACACCTGGGTGTGGCGCGCCGACCACGGCGTCGAGGGCTTCACCGAGGGCGTGAACGGCGACACCCAGCGGTGGCGCACCAACATCGGCCGCAACGGCGTCGTCGTGAACGGCGACGACGTCACCGCGACCGGCCTGTTCGTCGAGCACTTCCAGCAGCACAACACGATCTGGAACGGCGAGCGCGGACGCGTCGTGCTCTACCAGAACGAGCTGCCGTACGACCCGCCCACGCAGGCCGACTGGACCGAGCCCGACGGCACCCTCGGGTGGGCCGGGTACAAGGTCGGCGACAAGGTGAAGTCGCACCAGCTCTGGGGTGCGGGCGTCTACGTGTTCAACCAGAACAACCCGTCGATCGTCACCGAGAACGGGTTCGAGGTGCCGCAGCGTCCGGGCGTGACGCTGACGCACGTCATGACCGTGAACCTCAGCGCGGGCACGATCCGCCACGTGGTGAACGGCGTGGGCGGGCAGGTGGACAACACGAACACGGGGACCCCGTCGTTCGTCACGTCCTACCCGTGACAGACCGGTGGGTCGCAGGCCGTGGCTGCCTGCGACCCACCGGGTCCGATCGCCGCCCCGCGCGGTCGCGCCGGGTCAGCTCGCGCGCTTCGCGCGGAAGTCGTCCGCCATCTGCTGGGCCTGGGCGTTGATGACGCGGCGCAGGCTGTCGTAGAGCACCTGGGTGCGGGCGTCGCTCTCGCCGTTCTCCACCGCGCGTGCCCACGCGCGCTTGGCCGCGGCGACGTCGGCGTTCGTGACCTCGATCCGCATGTCCATCCGGCAAGCCTCCCCGAAGTCCTGGGATGACTGCTGGTGGTTCGACCCAGGTCACCCGATCGTGTGCTGACGGCATCCGCCGTCCGGGTGCGCCCGTCGCCGCCTCGGCGCAACCGCGCCCGACGACCCCTGCTGGACCGTCGCCCACGGTAAGCGCCCCCGCCCGGCGCGCAACCGGAGGCTGGGACGGCGGACACGGCCGCGACACCTCCCGACGTCCCGGCCACGATGTCCTCGTCGGGTACGAGGAGGCGCCATGGGGCACGACGTCGTCGTCGTGGGGTCGGTCAACGCCGACCTCGTGCTGCAGGTGGACCGCCACCCGGGACCCGGGGAGACGGTCCTGGGCGGCGGCGCCGTGACGCTGCCCGGTGGCAAGGGCGCGAACCAGGCCGTCGCCGCGGCGCGGCTCGGCGCGTCGATCGCGCTGGTGGGGGCCGTCGGGTCGGACGCGAACGCCGCCGTCGCGCTGAGCCTGCTGACGTCCGCCGGCGTCGACCTCACGCACGTCGCGACCGTCGACGGGCCGACCGGGCTGGCCGTCGTCACGCTCGCGGACGACGGCGAGAACACGATCGTCGTGGTGCCCGGCGCGAACGCCGCGGTGACCCCGGCGGCCGTCGACGCGGCGGCCGCGGTGCTGACCGGTGCGCGCGTGTGCGTGCTGCAGGCCGAGATCCCGCTCGGGACGGTCGGTCACGCCGCCCGCCTCGCGCACGGTGCCGGGGTGCGGGTGCTGCTCAACGTCGCGCCCGCGACCTCGCTCCCCGACGACGTCGTCCGTCTCGCCGACCCGCTCGTCGTCAACGAGCACGAGGCCGCGATCCTGCTGGGGCGCCCGCTCGACGCCGACGTCGAGGCCGCGCACGAGGCAGCCACGGAGCTCGCCGGTCGGGGTGCGGCGTCGGTCGTCGTGACGCTCGGGGCGTCGGGCGTCGTGGGCCACGAGGAGGGTGCCGCCTGGTCGTGGCCCGCCGTGCCCATGGAGGTCCGCGACACCACCGGTGCCGGCGACG
>NZ_JAAXOY010000295.1 GCF_012396155.1 Cellulomonas septica
GACGCCTCGCCGCACCGGTCGCGACCCCTCGCCGGCGGCGACTCGCGGCGCGGGAACCGCGCGTGACCCGCAGTGCCGACCGCGCGGTTCCACCCGTCCGGACGTCGGGCGCGGCCCCGGACGCCTCGGGACGGTGTGCGACCATAGGGCCGTGGCCCCCCGCGCAGACGGACGACTGAACCACGACCTCCTCCCCGGCGAGAAAGGCCCGCAGGACGCCTGCGGCGTCTTCGGCGTCTGGGCACCCGGCGAAGAGGTCGCCAAGCTCACCTACTTCGGCCTCTACGCGCTGCAGCACCGTGGGCAGGAGTCCGCGGGCATCGCGACGTCGAACGGCCAGCAGCTCCTCGTCTACAAGGACATGGGCCTCGTCTCCCAGGTCTTCGACGAGACCGCGCTGAACGCCCTGCAGGGGCACATCGCCATCGGGCACGCGCGCTACTCGACGACGGGTGGCTCGACCTGGGAGAACGCGCAGCCGACGCTCGGGGCCACGGCTGCCGGCACGGTCGCCCTCGGGCACAACGGCAACCTCACCAACTCGGCCGAGCTCGTCGACCTGGTCGCCGAGCGGTACGGCAACCAGCGCCGCGGCGAGCTCGCGCGCGGCAACACGACCGACACCGCGCTCGTGACCGCGCTGCTCGCGGGCGACCCGGACCACACGCTCGAGGCCACCGCGCTCGAGGTCCTGCCCCGCCTGCGCGGCGCGTTCAGCCTCGTCTTCATGGACGAGCACACCCTCTACGCCGCGCGCGACCCGCAGGGCGTCCGCCCGCTCGTGCTCGGCCGGCTCGAGCGCGGCTGGGTCGTCGCGTCGGAGACGCCCGCGCTCGACATCGTCGGCGCGTCGTTCGTGCGTGAGGTCGAGCCCGGCGAGTTCATCGCGATCGACGCCGACGGCCTGCGCTCGACGCGGTTCGCGCCCGTCGACCGCGCCGGCTGCGTCTTCGAGTACGTCTACCTCGCGCGCCCCGACACGACGATCGCCGGCCGCTCGGTGCACGCCGCGCGCGTGGCGATGGGCCGCCGCCTCGCGATCGAGCACCCGGTCGAGGCCGACCTCGTCATCCCCGTGCCGGAGTCGGGCACGCCCGCGGCCGTCGGGTTCGCGACCGAGTCGGGCATCCCGTTCGGCCAGGGCCTCACCAAGAACGCCTACGTCGGCCGGACCTTCATCCAGCCGTCGCAGACGCTGCGCCAGCTCGGCATCCGGCTCAAGCTCAACCCGCTGCGCGAGGTCATCCGCGGCAAGCGGCTCGTCGTCGTCGACGACTCGATCGTCCGCGGCAACACCCAGCGCGCGCTCGTCCGCATGCTGCGCGAGGCCGGCGCCGCCGAGGTCCACATCCGCATCAGCTCGCCGCCCGTGAAGTGGCCGTGCTTCTACGGCATCGACTTCGCGAGCCGCGCCGAGCTCATCGCGAACGGCCTCGGCGTCGACGCGATCGCGGCGTCCCTCGGCGCCGACTCGCTCGGCTACATCTCCGAGGAGGGCATGGTCGAGGCGACCGAGCAGCCGCGCTCGCAGCTGTGCACCGCGTGCTTCTCGGGCCGCTACCCGATCGAGCTCCCGCCTGCCGACCGCCTCGGCAAGCACCTCCTCGAGCAGAACGAGCTGCCCCTCGGCGCCCCCGAGGACGGCCTGCTGACCATCGTCCCGTCGACCGGTGGCGCGACCGCCCTGGAGCACCCGTGAGCACCCCGCAGGTCACCTACGCCGCCGCCGGAGTCGACACCGAGGCCGGCGACAAGGCCGTCGAGCTGATGAAGGACGCCGTGCGCGCGACGCACGGCCCGCAGGTCCTCGGCGGCGTCGGCGGGTTCGCCGGGCTGTACGACGCGTCGCTCCTGACCCGCTACCGCCGCCCGCTGCTCGCGACGTCGACCGACGGCGTCGGCACCAAGGTGGCGATCGCCCAGGCGCTCGACGTGCACGACACGATCGGCTTCGACCTGGTCGGCATGGTCGTCGACGACATCGTCGTGGTCGGCGCGAAGCCGCTGTTCATGACGGACTACATCGCGACCGGCCGCGTCGTTCCCGAGCGCATCGCCGACATCGTGCGCGGCATCGCCGCGGCCTGCTCGGTCGCCGGCACCGCCCTCGTCGGCGGCGAGACCGCCGAGCACCCCGGCCTGCTGCGCCCCGACGAGTACGACGTGGCCGGTGCCGCGACGGGTGTCGTCGAGGCCGACGAGCTGCTGGGCCCCGACCGTGTGCGCGCGGGCGACGTGCTCGTCGCGCTCGCGTCGAGCGGCCTGCACTCCAACGGCTACTCGCTGGTCCGCAAGGTCGTCGAGGTCGCCGGCTGGGGCCTCGAGCGTCACGTCGACGAGCTCGGCCGCACCCTCGGCGAGGAGCTCCTCGAGCCGACCCGCGTCTACGCGAGCGACGTCCTGGCCCTCGTCGAGCGCGCCGGCGTCGCCGGGATCCACGCGTTCAGCCACGTGACCGGCGGCGGTCTCGCGTCGAACGTCGCGCGCGTCCTGCCGCAGGGCCTGGTCGCCGACGTGGACCGCGGTGGCTGGCAGCTCCCGCCGGTCTTCTCGCTCGTGCAGCGGCTCGGGGGCGTGCCGTGGCACGACCTCGAGGGCACGCTCAACCTCGGCGTCGGCATGGTGGCCGTCGTCGCGGCCGACGCGGTCGACGGCGTCCTCGCGCACGCGGACGAGCTGGGCCTCCCGGCCTGGGTGCTCGGCACCGTGCGGGACGCCGACCCGACGCTCGACGTGGCCGGCTCGCCGGACTTCGTCGCAGGGACCAAGGGCGTCGACGGGGGAGCCGTCCGCCTCTCGGGGACCTACCGCGCCTGACGGCCGGGTGACGGTGACGTCGAAGGTCGCCGTCCGCTGGACAGGGACGCATCGCGTCCGACGGTCGTGGTCGATCTGGTCGACCGACGTCCGGTGGCTTCCGGACCGGGCGAGGTCCGGCGCACGCACCAACCGGCCGGTGACGTCAGGAACGTCACCGGCCGGTGAGTGTGTGGTGTGACCGCTGTGCCGCACCGTGCTGGTCGGCGGTGGACGGGTCCGAGCGGGGACGACCTCAGCGGGGCGGAGGGGTCACGCTCGGTGGGGCCGTCGCGCCGACCCCACGACCTCAGCCGTCGTCGGACCAGCGACGGTAGTCGTCGTCCTCGTCCCGGGACCAGTCACCTGTGTCGACGGCGCTGCCGCGACGCTCGGATCCCAGATCGTTGTGGCTCAGCGAGCCGAGCTCCTGCTCGAGGGCTCGGTAGTTGGTCTCGGGACTGAAGTACTTCAGCTCCCGGGCCACCTTGGTCTGCTTCGCCTTCTGACGGCCGCGCCCCATGGCATCGACCCCCTCTAACGTGGATGCGGGGCGGCACCGTGCTCACACGTGCGGCCCCGGGGTGCTGAATCGTCTCTTCGTGGGGCAACGGTACATGGTCCCGCGCTATTCCGACCACTCACGAGCGAGCGACACACATCACGTGGCGCGGTGGGGTCGTGATGACCGATTCGCCGGGTTTAGGCTGACGGTACGGTTCGTGTAACGATGCATGATGAGAGTTGGATGAGAGTGATGCGGCATCCGTGACCAAACTGTGTCCCGGAATGCGCCATCTGACCGTTTCGTTCATGCTAGTGAGACTGCCCGCATCACCCGCACCACCGCGCTACCCGCGCACCGCACCAACCGCACCCGACGGGGCGGAACCGGCGCACAGCGTCGGCCGCCCGCACGCTTGCCGCAGGAGGCAGCTGATGACCGCTCACCCCGCAGAGTCCGAGGCGCTGCTCACGCCGTCCGAGGTCGCCACTCTCTTCCGGGTCGACCCGAAGACGGTGACCCGTTGGGCGAAGGCCGGGAAGCTCTCCTCGATCCGCACGCTCGGTGGCCACCGTCGCTACCGGGAGTCCGAGGTGCGCGACCTGCTCAACGGCGTGCCCCAGCAGCACGCGTCCGACGACTGATCCCTCGCCGGACGACACCGGGGCGGGCGCTCCACCCGTCCGCCCCTCACGCCGCCTCGTGCGGCCCCTGACGCCGGCGCCCTGAGGGCGCCGACGTCCTCGTGTCCGGCCTGGACACCGCACGCCTCGCGCCGCCACCGGCGCCCGGCACGCGCGTGACTGCGGCCCTCGGGACGACGACGACGTCGTGACCCCGCCGCCGATCGGCCACGCGTGCACAGGCACCTCACTTCGCCCCGAGCTTTCGCGCGCCCACGGCGCTCCGCACACGAGGACGACCGTGGCGCCGGTCGAGCACGCCGCGCACGACGACGACCGTGGCGCCTGTCGAGCGTCCCGCGCACGACGACGACCATGGCGCGGGTC
>NZ_JAAXOY010000296.1 GCF_012396155.1 Cellulomonas septica
CCCGCACCATCCAGGAGGCCGGGTACATGCGCCGCCGCTACGGCTTCTACGCCGCACGGCTCAGCGGCGCGGTCGTCGCCGTCGCCGGCCTCGTCGCGCTGCCCGTCCTGACGGTCGTCCGCTACACGTTCGCCGACGGGCTCGTGCCGGTCCTCGACGTCCTGACGTCGCCCGACTTCGTCGCGGCCGCGCGCCTGACGCTCGTCGTCGCCGGGCTCGCGACCGTCCTCAACACCGTGTTCGGCGTCGGCATCGGCATCCTGCTCGCCCGGTACGAGTTCCCCGGACGCCGGCTGCTCAACGCGGTCATCGACCTGCCCGTGTCGATCTCGCCGATCGTCGTCGGCGTCGCGCTGATCCTCGTCTACGGGACGAACGGCTGGTTCGGGCCCGCGCTCGAGCAGGCCGGGTTCCAGGTCATCTTCGCGGTGCCGGGCATGGTGCTCGCGACCGTCATCGTGTCGCTGCCGCTCGTCGTCCGGGAGGTCGTCCCGACGCTCGAGGAGGCGGGCGTCGAGCAGGAGCAGGCCGCGCAGTCGCTCGGCGCGGGCGCCTGGGCGCGGCTGCGCCGCATCACCCTGCCGACGATCAAGTGGGCGCTCGCGTACGGCGTCGTGCTCAGCCTGGCCCGCTCGCTCGGCGAGTTCGGCGCCGTCCGCGTCGTCAGCGGCAGCGTCGCCGGGCAGTCCCAGACGCTGACCCTGTTCGTCAACGACGCCTACCAGGAGTTCGGGCCCGACGCGCAGCGCGCCGCGTTCGCCGCCGCGTTCGTCCTCATGCTCGTCGCGGTGCTGTTCATCGTCGTGATCACCCTGCTGCGGCCGAAGGAGAAGAGATGAGCATCGTCGTCCGCGGGGTGAACCGCTGGTTCGGCACGTTCCCCGCCCTCACGGACATCGACCTCGACGTCCCGGCAGGCGGCCTGACCGCGCTGCTCGGCCCGAGCGGCGGCGGCAAGTCCACGCTGCTGCGCATCATCGCGGGCCTCGACCACCCCGACACCGGCACCATCGAGATCGCCGGGCGCGACGCGACCACGCTCCCGCCGCAGCGGCGCAGCGTCGGCTTCGTGTTCCAGCACTACGCGGCGTTCAAGCACCTCAGCACGCGCCGCAACGTGGCCTTCGGGCTCGAGATCCGGCGTCGGCCGAAGGACGAGGTGCGCAAGCGCGTCGACGAGCTGCTCGAGCTCGTCCACCTGGAGCAGCTCGCGGACCGCCTGCCGTCGGAGCTCTCGGGCGGGCAGCGGCAGCGCATGGCGCTCGCACGGGCGCTCGCCGTGCAGCCCGAGGTCCTGCTGCTCGACGAGCCGTTCGGCGCGCTCGACGCGCAGGTGCGCAAGGAGCTGCGGGACTGGCTGCGCCGCCTGCACGACGAGGTGCACGTGACGACGCTGTTCGTCACGCACGACCAGGAGGAGGCGCTCGAGGTCGCCGACACGATCGTCGTCATCAACCAGGGCCGGATCGAGCAGGTGGGCTCGCCGGCCGAGCTCTACGACCGACCCGCCAACGAGTTCGTCATGCAGTTCCTCGGCCCGACGACGCGTCTGGGCGGCCGGCTCGTGCGCCCGCACGACATCGAGATCGTCGAGGACGACCGCCCCGAGGCGCTGCCGGTGACGATCACGCGGCTGCTGCGCGTCGGGTACGAGGTGCGCGCCGAGACGCGCGCCGAGGACGGGTCGACGCCGTGGGTCCAGCTCACGCGCGGCCAGGCGGACGGGCTCGGGCTCACCGAGGGGCAGCAGGTGTGGCTGCGGCCGCACGCGTCGGCCGCCGCCGTGCCCGTGTCGTCGCCCGCGCTCGTGCCGTCGTCCGCGAGCGGGTCGGCGTGAGCCGTCCGCGGCCGCGCCGACGCCGTCGACCGTCGACCCGACCGGCGCGGGGGTGACCGCCCGTGCACGTCTCCGCCAAGGCTGACTACGCCGTCCGCGCGCTCCTGCTGCTCGCGCAGCACGCGCCCGAGGTCGTCAAGGTCGAGCAGCTGGCCGTCGAGCAGGACCTGCCGCAGCAGTACGCCGAGGGCATCCTCAACGACCTGCGCAAGCTCGGCTTCGTGACGTCGCGACGCGGCGCGCACGGCGGCTACTCGCTCGCGCGCGAGGCGGGGGAGATCGCGGTCGGCGACGTCGTCCGGGGGCTCGACGGGCCGCTCGTGACGGTCCGGGCCGTGCCGCCCGGGCGGCTCACGTACGACGGCGTCGCGCGCCACCTGCCCGCGCTGTGGGAGCTCACGGACCAGCGGCTGCGCGAGGTGCTCGACGGCGTGACGCTCGACGACCTGCTGCGGGGCGCGGTCGGCGCCTGACGCGCGGCGCGTGCGCGTGCGGGACGACTCGGGCAGCCCGCGGGTGCCGAGGTCCCAGGCCCGGCGAGGGCACAATGCCGGTATGCGTGTCTCGGCGAAGGCGGACTATGCGGTGCGGGCGTGCGCCGAGCTGGCGAGCAGCCCGCACGGCGACCCGGTCGCGTCGGAGGACCTCGCGACCGGTCAGGGGCTCCCGTCGAGCTTCCTCGAGCGCATCCTCGGCGACCTGCGCCGCGGCGGGCTGGTCGCGAGCGTGCGCGGCCGTTCGGGAGGGTTCCGGCTGGCTCGGCCCGCGGAGGAGATCACGCTCGCCGAGATCATCCGGGCGGTCGACGGCCCGCTCGTGACCGTCCGGGACGAGCGCCCGCCGAGCCTCGAGTACGAGGGGTCGGCCGCGTCGCTGCTCGAGGTCTGGATCGCGCTGCGGGCGAGCGTGCGCAGCGTGCTCGACGAGGTCACGCTCGCGGCGCTCGTCGCGGGGGAGCTCCCCGCGCACGTCCGGGAGATGGCCGCGCACGAGGACGCCTGGACCAATCCCTGAGCACCGGGTCTCAGCATCCGGTCGACGGTTGAAATGCAAGTAAGTCACTCGGGATTATCGGGAAAGCCGTCCTCCGTCGTCGTCCCCCGAGGTCTCCCGTGCCGCAGCTCCTGCTCCTCGCCCTCGCGGGCCTCGCCGCGCAGCTCGTCGACGGCAGCCTCGGCATGGCCTACGGCGTGACGTCCTCGACGCTGCTGCTCGCAATCGGCACCAACCCCGCTGCCGCGTCCGCGACGGTCCACCTCGCCGAGATCGGCACGACGCTCGCGTCGGGCGTCTCGCACTGGCGGTTCGGCAACGTCGACTGGAAGGTCGTCCTGCGCGTCGGCGTCCCCGGCGCGATCGGCGCGTTCGTCGGCGCGCAGTTCCTGTCGCGGCTCTCGACCGAGGCCGGCGCGCCCGCCATGTCGCTCATCCTGCTCGGCCTCGGCGTCTACCTGCTCGTGCGGTTCACGCTGTTCGGCCTGCGCACCGACCGCCGCCACCTGCCCCTGCGCAAGCGGTTCCTCGCCCCGCTCGGCCTGGTCGCCGGCTTCGTCGACGCGAGCGGTGGCGGCGGGTGGGGGCCGATCGGCACCCCGGCCCTGCTCGCGAGCGGTCGGCTGGAGCCGCGCAAGGTCATCGGCTCGATCGACACGTCCGAGTTCCTCGTCGCGCTCGCCGCGAGCGTCGGCTTCCTCGTCGCGATCGGCTCGCAGGGCGTCAACCTCACGTGGGCGCTCGCGCTGCTGCTCGGCGGGCTCGTCGCCGCGCCCATCGCCGCGTGGCTCGTGCGGCACGTCCCGCCGCGCATCCTCGGCTCGGCCGTCGGCGGCGTCATCGTCCTCACCAACACCCGCACCCTCGTCCGCAGCGACTGGCTCGGCTGGAAGGGCGCGCCGCAGGAGGGCGTCGTCCTCGGCGTCCTCGCGGTCGTCTGGGTCGCCGCGATCGTCTGGTCCGTCCGCGCGTACCGCGCCGACCAGGCCGCCGCGCGGGCCGAGGCCGCCGAGACCGCCGGTGCCGCCGAGGACGAGAAGGTCGTCGCGACCGCCGTCTGACGCGCGCCTCACGACCCTCAGCCGGACTGGTCACCCGGTCTGACCGTCCGCTCCGCGAGTCGCGTCGCGCGCCTGTCACCCGATCCGGTGAGGCGTCGCCGGCGGTCGCCCCGCCTTCTCACCCGATGCGGTGCACGGCGTCCGATATGTCGCATGAGCCCCGTTTCTCGGGGATACTCGTCCCGCCAGCGACGAGAGGCGACACCCACGTGACGATGCACGACGAGCCCGGCCACCGCGACGGCGCGGCACCCGGGACGGCCGGGTGGACCCACCGACCGCACGCCGGCACGTGGAACACCCGGGTGCAGCCCGTCACCGCCGTCCCGGCCGTGCGCCACGACCCGTTCGCCGCGCTCGGCCACGACGCCAGCCGGCACGGGCAGGTCGGCGGACCCGCCCACGCGCTGCAC
>NZ_JAAXOY010000297.1 GCF_012396155.1 Cellulomonas septica
GTGCTGGCGCCGGGGGTGCAGACGGAGGTGCCGGGGACCGCGGTGGCGGACCGTGGCGCGGCGGCGGAGGGCCCGTCCGCCTGAGCGACGCCGCCGGTCCGCGCAGCCCCTCGGGGCGCGTGTGACGGGACGGCGCGACACGCGCGGCGTGTCGTGCTCCGTCGAACACGTGTTCGGGTATCGTCGTCCGCGGGTGACACGGCCGAGCCGTCCACAGCCCCCGTCCGGCGGTGCCGGTCCACGGGTTGTCGGGGGAGCGGTCGGGATGTCGGTGGTCGGGCATAGCGTCACCTGCGACGAAGACCAGCCCCCGCAGGCGCAGCCGGACGCTGCTCGAACGACGAGGTGGAACATGCCCGCACCCCAGGACCGCGAGAAGGCCCTCGAGGCCGCTCTCAGCCAGATCGACCGCCAGTTCGGCAAGGGCTCGATCATGCGCCTCGGCGACGAGGGGCGTCCCCCCGTCGAGGTCATCCCGACCGGTTCCATCGCGCTCGACGTGGCGCTCGGCATCGGCGGGCTCCCGCGCGGCCGCATCATCGAGGTCTACGGTCCCGAGTCCTCCGGCAAGACGACCGTCGCGCTGCACGCGGTCGCGAACGCGCAGAAGGCCGGCGGCATCGCGGCGTTCATCGACGCCGAGCACGCGCTGGACCCGGAGTACGCGAAGAAGCTCGGCGTCGACACCGACGCGCTGCTGGTCTCGCAGCCGGACACCGGCGAGCAGGCGCTCGAGATCATGGACATGCTGATCCGCTCGGGCGCGATCGACATCATCGTCATCGACTCGGTCGCGGCGCTCGTCCCCAAGGCCGAGATCGAGGGCGAGATGGGCGACAGCCACGTCGGCCTCCAGGCCCGCCTCATGTCGCAGGCCCTGCGCAAGATCACCGGTGCGCTCAACGCGTCGGGCACGACCGCGATCTTCATCAACCAGCTGCGCGAGAAGATCGGCGTGTTCTTCGGCTCGCCCGAGACGACGACCGGTGGCAAGGCGCTCAAGTTCTACGCGTCGGTCCGCATGGACATCCGCCGCATCGAGACCCTCAAGGAGGGCACCGACGCGGTCGGCAACCGCACGCGCGTGAAGATCGTCAAGAACAAGATGGCGCCGCCGTTCAAGCAGGCCGAGTTCGACATCCTCTACGGCGTCGGCATCTCCCGCGAGGGCAGCCTCATCGACCTCGGCGTCGAGCACGGCTTCGTCCGCAAGTCGGGCGCCTGGTACACGTACGAGGGCGACCAGCTGGGGCAGGGCAAGGAGAACGCCCGCAAGTTCCTCAAGGACAACCCCGACCTCGCGGACGAGATCGACAAGAAGATCAAGGAGAAACTGGGCGTCGGCGCACGGGTCGACGCGCCCGCCGACGCGCCGGCCCCGGTCGACTTCTGAGGCCCGGCTTGTCCCGCACGAGCACCGGATCCCGTCGCGGGCGCGCCACCGAGCCGCCCGCGACGGGATCCGCCGCGCACGACGCGGAGCCGGACCCGGAGTCCGTGGCCCGCGCGATCGCGCTGCGGATGCTCACCGGTGCACCGCGCAGCCGGGCACAGCTCGCCGAGGGGATGGCGCGACGCGACGTCCCGGAGGAGGTCGCCGAGCGCGTCCTCGACCGCTTCACCGAGGTCGGGCTCGTCGACGACGTCGCCTACGCGGAGAGCCTGGTCCGGACGCGGCACGCCGAACGCGGCCTGTCGCGTCGGGCGCTCGCGGTCGAGCTGCGGCGCAAGGGTGTCGCGGACGAGGACGCGCAGCGCGCGCTCGAGCAGGTCGACGCCGACGACGAGGAGGAGGCGGCTCGCCACCTCGTGCGTCGTCGGCTCGCGTCGACGGTCGGGCTCGACCCGCAGACCCGGACGCGGCGGACCTTCGCGGCCCTCGGTCGCAAGGGGTACGCGCCGGGGCTCGTGTCGCGGCTGGTGCGTGAGGAGCTCGCGGCGGAGGGCGTCGACCCGTCGGGTCTCGCCGAGCCGGAGCTGGACTGAGCCGGCCCTCGTCGAGACGCTCGGCACGAGCGGCGTCGTCGCGCTCCGCATGGACGTGCGACGGCCCCCGTGACGCAGGTCGTCGCGGGGGCCGTCGTCGTCGACCGGTCGCCGTGCGCCGGTCTCCTGTGGTGCCCGCCGCCGGCCCGGCCGTCGTGGGCCACCTGGCGTGTCGGTCAGAGGCCCGGCGAGCGACGCGAGGGGCGGACGGTCGTCAGGCGGAGGCCTGCGCGTCGGCGGTGGTGCCGATCTGCGCGGTCGACGCACCGTGCTGCACCTCGATGCGGCGCGGCTTCGCGTCCTCGGCGACCGGGATGCTCAGCGTGAGGACACCGTCGGTGTAGGTCGCGCTGATCGCGTCGAGCGCGAGCCCGCGTCCCACCGTGAGCTGGCGGGCGTAGGTGCCGACGGGGCGCTCCTTCGCGAGCCACTGGACGTCCTGCTCGGTGCGCGACGAGCGCTGCGCGCGGATGGTCAGCGTGCGGTCCTCGACGTTCACGTCGATCGTGCCCGGGTCCGCACCCGGCAGGTCGACGTGCAGCACGTAGTGGTCGCCCGAGCGGTACAGGTCCATCGGCATGGTCGCCGACGCGCGGTCGGCGGCGAACATCTGGCCGAGCATCCGGTCCATCTCCTGGAACGGGTCGAAACGGGTAGCCACGCCCCTCACCTCCTCGTCGTCGGGTCGCGGACCTCCCGCGACCCGGGTGCTTCCCGGCGTCCTTCGCCGGGTTCGGCTACACCTCATGTGTTAGCACTCTCGACGATCGAGTGCCAGTCGTCCGTCGCGTGTGTTCGCGCTCGGAGAACACGGCGGCCGAACCGGCGCCCAGGTCGGGGGTCATCGGGCGAGTCGGGCGCCACCGCGGCGAACCTGCACCGCGCCGGGCACCGGTTGGGTGAGAATGTCGCCAGAGCCGGGAGCGCGCGCCGCGGGCCCCGCACGACGGGAGGACACGTGGAGCCAGGTCCCATCGCCACGGTGATCGGGCTGCTCGGTGCCTGCCTGGTGGCCCTGATCCTGGTGCTCGTCGCCCGACGCGAGGCAGCCGCCCGCCTCGCGCGCTGCCGTGCGCAGCGCCTCCGCCATGACGTTCGGGTCGTCGTACGGCGTCCCGCCGGGCGCGTGGTGGAGGTAGTGGAACTCGCCGACCGCGGTGACGCCGGCCAGCACCATCTCGGCGTAGGCGGCGCGCGCGAGGTCGAGGTAGGTGTCCGGGGTCAGGGTCGCCGCCAGCGCGTACATGCGCGCGCGCCACGTCCAGAAGGTGCCGCCGTCGGCGTGCGTCCGGCCGCGCAGCGCGCGGTGGAACGCGTGCGAGTGGGCGTTCGCGAACCCGGGCAGGACCATGCCGGGGAGGCGGTGGTCGCCGGCCGCGGCGGGGACGCCCGCGGTGACGGACGCGATCCGGCCGTCGTGCGCCGTGAGGCGGACGTCGCGCGCGACGCCGTCCGGGAGCCACGCCTCGGCGGCCCAGAACGACGACGGGGGCGACGTCATCGCGACTCCGCGCGCGTCGCCGTAAGCGCGGTGAACGCCGTGGATGCCGTGGACGCCGTGGACGCCGTGTCCGCCGACACCTGTGCGGCCGTCCCGGCCGACCTCGCCGCGTCGGCCGCCGCAGTCCCACGACGACCGGAGGCCAGGCCGCTCATGACGTCTCCCGCGCGAGCAGGTGCTCGAGCGTCGTGGCGAGCGCGTCGACCCCCGCGAGGCAGTCGGCCTCGTCGGCGTCCTCGGCCGGCGCGTGCGAGACGCCCGTCGGGTTGCGGACGAACAGCATCGCGGTCGGCACGCCCGCCGCGGCGAGGATCCCGGCGTCGTGGCCCGCGCCGGTCCCGAGCAGCGGCGCACGCACGTCGGACCGGGCACCGCCGGTCGAGCCGGACGGTCCGGCGCCCGTCGCGCCCAGCACGGTCGCGACCTCGTCCGCCAGGTCCGCGTCGAACCACGTGACGGGCGTCCACGACTCCTCCGCCGGCGCCCAGGACGTGAGCGCAGCGAGCACCGCCCGGACGCGTGCCTCGTCCTCGGCGCGCACGTCCAGCCACGCGGTGACGTGCGACGGGATGGCGTTGACGCCGTTCGGCTCGACGCGGACCTTCCCGACGGTCGCGAGCGCCCCGGCCTCGACCGCGGCCGCGCGCGCGTGCTGCACGAACGCCGCGAGGTCGAGCATCGGGTCCCGACGGTCGGCGAGCGGCGTGGTGCCGGCGTGGTTCGCCTCGCCGCGCAGCTCGACGCGCCACCGGCCGTGCGGCCAGATCATC
>NZ_JAAXOY010000298.1 GCF_012396155.1 Cellulomonas septica
CGGGCTCGGGCTTCTTCCACTCGTAGTAGCCGTCGGCGGGGAGCAGGGCGCGGCGGGCGGCATGCCGGGCGGCGGTGGCGAGCTCTCCGCCCAGGACGGCGTCCTCCTGGAGATCACGGGCGGCACGCTCGTGGTCGACGCCGAGGGCGACGGCCTGGACTCCAACGGATCGATCACCATGAGCGGCGGGACGGTCGTCGTCGCGGGCCCGACGAGCTCCGGGAACGGCGCGCTCGACTACAACGGCACGTTCGGGATCAGCGGCGGCGAGCTCCTGGCCGTCGGCGCGTCGGGCATGGCGCAGACCCCGTCGGACGGCTCGACGCAGTCGTTCGTCGGCCTGACCCTCGACGGCACGCAGCAGGCCGGCACGGTGGTGCACGTCGCCGCCGAGGACGGCACGGTCCTCGCGTCGTTCACCGCCCCGAAGTCGTTCTCGTCGGTCGTCTACTCGTCCCCCGACGTCACGGACGGCGCGACGTACACGGCGCTCACCGGCGGCTCGACGAGCACCCCGGACACGACGGGGCTCTCCCACGACGGCGACGCGTCGTCGGCGACGACGTCCGCCACAGCCACGGCGGGCGAGGTCCAGGCGGGCATGGGCGGCGGCCCCGGCGGCGGCGGACGTCCGTCCCGCCCCTGACGCCCCCTCGCCGCGCGAGACCGACATGGTGGCCGTTCCGAGCTCCCGAACGGTCACCATGTCGGTGTCGACGAGCGACGGAGTCGGGTCAGCGGCGCAGGATGCGGCGGGACAGGCGGTTGCCGAGGGACTGGGCCAGCTGGACGAGCACGATGATGACGATCACCGTGATCCACACGACCGCGAAGTTCCACCGCTTGTAGCCGTAGTCGAGCGCGAACGCGCCGAGCCCGCCGCCGTCGAGCGTCCCGGCGAGCGCGGACATGTCGACGAGCGCGACGAAGACGAACGTGAACCCGAGGATCAGCGGGCCGAGCGCCTCGGGGACCAGCAGGGTGAGCACGATCCGCCACCGCGACGCACCCGTCGCGCGCGCCGCCTCGATGACGCCGGGGTCGATCGCGACGAGGTTCTGCTCGACGATCCGGGAGACCCCGAACGTCGCGGCGAACGACAGCGGCACGATCATCGCGGTGCTGCCGAGCCGGGTGCCGATCAGCCCGACGGTCACGGGCGCGATGATCATGAGCAGGATGAGGAACGGGATCGGCCGGAACACGTTGACGACGAGGTTGAGCACCCCGAACACGGGCCGGTTGGACAGCAGCCCGCCGCGCCGCGTCGTGTAGAGCGCGATGCCGAGGACGAGCCCGAGGACCCCGCCGATGAGCAGCGTCGCCGACACCATGTAGAGCGTCTCGCCCGCGGCCTCCAGCAGCTTCGGGCCGTGGAACGCAGGGTCGAAGTCCCCGGCGGCGGGGAGGACGGTCGCGGCGGACGACGACGCGACCGCCGGCAGCCCGGCCGCGAGGGCCGACGTGAGCGCGGTCATCGGACGGCCTCCTCGACGGGCGCGACCGCACCGAGCTGCGCGACGAGCGCGTCGACGGCCGCGTCGGGCCCGTCGAGCGCGAGCGTGAGCGACCCGAACGACTGGTCCTGCAACGTGCCGATGCCGCCGTAGACGATCTCGAACGCGACGCCCGAGGCGCCCGCCGACGCGAGCACCGACCCGAGCCGCGAGCTGTCGGTCATGGTCACGGTGACGATCCGGCCGGTGTGCGCACGCTGGAGCCGCTCGAGGACGGTGCCGCGGGGCCGGTCGTGCACGACGGTCGACACGAACCGCTGCGTGACGTCCGCCTGCGGGCGCGTGAACACGTCGAACACGCTCCCCTGCTCGGCGACGCGCCCGTTCTCCAGGACGGCGACACGGTCGGCGATCGACCGCACGACCTCGAGCTCGTGCGTGATGACGACGATCGTCACGCCGAGCTCGCGGTTGACCTTCTGCAGCAGGTGCAGGACGTCCTGCGTGGTCTGGGGGTCGAGCGCGCTGGTCGACTCGTCGGCGAGGAGGATCTTCGGCTGCGCCGCGAGCGCCCGGGCGATGCCGACGCGCTGCTTCTGCCCACCGGACAGCTGGTCCGGGTAGGAGTGCGCGCGGTCGAGCAGGCCGACGAAGTCGAGGAGCTCGGCGATGCGCCGGTCGCGGTCGGCCTTGGGCCAGCCCGCGACCTTGAGCGGGAACGCCACGTTCCCGGCGACGGTGCGCGACGAGAACAGGTTGAACTGCTGGAAGATCATGCCGATGTCGCGGCGCTTGCGCTCGAGCGCGCGCTCGGACAGGGCGGCGACGTCGTCGCCGTCGACGACGAGCTGCCCCGACGTGACGCGCTCGAGGCCGTTGATGAGCCGCACGAGGGTGCTCTTGCCGGCGCCGGAGTAGCCGATGACGCCGAAGATCTCACCCTGCTCGACGGTGAGGTCGACGCCGTCGACGGCGCGGATCGGCCCGCTCGGGCCGTCGAACACCTTGGTGACGTCGCGGAACTCGATGATGGGGGTCACGTAGGGGGACCTTTCGGGGAAGGACGAGGGCCGCGCGGCCCGGTCCCCGGGGGTGGTGGGGACCGGACCGCGCGGACCGGCTCAGGCAGCGGCCTCGAGGTTCTCCTGCGTCTGCTTCAGGACGTCCTGCAGCTTCGCGGCGTCGTAGCCCTCGACGATCGTGGCGGTGCCACCCGAGGACTCGACGACCGACTCGAGCACCTTCGGGTCGTGGTAGAGCTCGACGATCTTCTGGTACGTCGGGTTGTCCACGTCGCCCGGGCGGGCCGCGATGATGTTGATGTACGGCTGCGCCCCGGGCGAGTTGGGGTCGTCCGCGAAGACGTAGCTGTCGAGGTCGAAGCCCGCGTCGGTCGCGAAGTTGTTGTTGACGATCACGCCCGCGACGTCCGGGTCGCCGATGAGGCCCGCGGTCTGCGACGCCTCGACAGGACGCACGACGACGGTCGACGCGTCGGTGTCGACGTCGTCCGGCGTCGGGACCTTGGGCTCGCCGGTGAACTGGATCAGGCCGGCCTCCTCGAGCACGAACAGCGCACGCGCCTGGTTGGTCGCGTCGTTCGGGATCGCGACCTGCTCGCCCTTCGTGAACTCGGAGACGTCCGTGTGCTTCTGCGAGTACAGCGGCAGCGGCACGATCAGCGTCGAGCCGATGGGCTGCAGGTCGTCGCCGGTGTTGTTGTTGTGGTCGGCCAGATACAGGATGTGCTGGAACGCGTTGAGGTCGATCTCGTCCTCGGTGAGCGCCGGGTTCGGCTGCGTGTACTCGGAGAAGCCGACGATCTCGAGGTCGATGCCCTCCTCCGCGGCGAGCTCCTTGAGGATCTCCCAGTGCGGCTGGCCGACGTCGGTCGTGCCGAGGCGGACGACGGTCGCGCCGTCACCGGCGGCGGAGTCGTCGGCGTCGGGACGCGTGAACGCGAAGACGAGCGCGCCGACCAGGACGACGACGGCGACGACCGCACCGACGACGAGGCCGGTCCGGCGCTTGCCGCCGTTCTTGGCCGGGAGGACGGGGACGTTCTCGGACATGGGATGGGTCTCCTTGCGGTGTGCCCGACGGTTTCCGGGCGGGTCAGGGACGGGCGTCGTGGGACGCCGGCCGCGTGGCCGAGGGCCGGTGCGGCG
Source organism: Cellulomonas septica (assembly GCF_012396155.1). Taxonomy (GTDB): domain Bacteria; phylum Actinomycetota; class Actinomycetes; order Actinomycetales; family Cellulomonadaceae; genus Cellulomonas; species Cellulomonas septica. Next base: position 3,626 of record NZ_JAAXOY010000298.1, read on the forward strand.
GTGGGACGAGGACGGCGGGGGTGCCGTCGGTCGAGGCGCGCGGCGCGGTGCGCCGGGCGGCTCAGGTGCGGCGGTGGCGGCGCTGTGCCGGTGTCAGACCAGCTGGCCGTGGGTCGCCGGACACGCGGGCATGCGACACATGACGGCCGTGGCGGCGGTCATGGTGCGGGCCTCGCGGGTGTCCATCGATCGACCTCTTCCTCGCGCACCGGCGACGGTGTGCCGGGCGGTACGGTCAGTGAAGCGAAGGTCCTGGACACGTGTCAAATTCCGACCGGTACCGTCGGAATAAGTCATGTGAGCGGGCGCACCGATCGGCCGGGCGACGAGCGCGCGGGCGACGGGCTGCGGGGTCATGCGTCCTCCTCGGGCGCCGAGGCGCCGGTCGACTTGTGGGCGCCGCCGTGACGCACCACCGGTTCTCGCCCCGGGGCACCCCGCTCGATCAGGAGGGTTGCCGTGCAGCCAGCCGGGTACTTGACGCTGCAGCTCGTGAACCAGCGCCCAGGATAGTCGACGGCCCCCGCGGTCTCGACGAGACGCTGGTCACGCCGCTCGGCGCGGGCCCTCGACGCGACCGCCCGGCCCCCCCTCCGGGAATCGCCGTGCGCCGCAGCGCCGGGACGCGACGAAGCCCCCGACGCGACAGGCGCGTCGGGGGCCTCGTGCGGACG
>NZ_JAAXOY010000299.1 GCF_012396155.1 Cellulomonas septica
CGGGTCGCCCCGCCACCGCGGGCACCCGGCTCAGGGCACGCGCGCGGTCCACGCCGGGTCGGCGAACTTGGTCCGCGCGAGCTCCTGCGCCCGCGCGAGCTCGTCCGGCCGCAGCTCACCCTCGCGCGTGGCGTAGTGCGCCTCGAAGTGCGCCCGGAACGCCGCGATCACCGCCTCGCGCGGCAGGTGCGTCTGCGAGCGGACCGGGTCGACGCGCTTGTTCGCGCTCCGCGTGCCCTTGTCGGACAGCTTCTCGCGCCCGATCCGCAGGACCTCGAGCATCTTCGTCGCGTCGATGTCGTACGACATCGTCACGTGGTGAAGCACCGCGCCGCCGACGACCCGCTTCTGCGCCGAGCCCGCGATCTTCCCCGCGGGCGACGAGATGTCGTTGAGCCCGCTGAGCTCCGCGCGCACGCCCACGTCGGCGAGCGCACCGAGCACCCACTGGTTGAGGAACGCGTACGACTCCTCGAAGCTCATGCCGTCGACGAGCGAAGCGGGCACGACGAGCGAGAACGTGATGCAGTTCCCGGCCTCCATGAACATCGCGCCGCCGCCGGAGACACGGCGCACCACCGTGATCCCGTACCGCTCGACCGCCTCGAGGTCGACCTCGTTGCGCAGCGACTGGAACGACCCGATGATCACCGCCGGCTCGACCCACTCCCAGAACCGCAGCGTCGGACCGCGCCGGCCCGCCGCGAGCTCCTCGGTGAGCACCTGGTCGAGCGCCGTGTGGACCGCGGGCGGCAGCGGCCCGGGGTGCAGGACCTCGAACGTGTGGTCCGCCCACGCCGTCGACAGCCCGAGCGCGCGGCGTACCGCGACCGCCACGGCGCGCGCGTCGAAGCCGACCATGACCGGCGGCTGCGAGAGCCGGCCGTCCGCGTGGGCCGTCGCGAGCGCGTCGTCCACCGCGGCCGCCAGCCGCGACGTCGGGGCGTCCGCGGGCTGACCGTCGAGCGCGGACCGCACGACGTCGAGCGCCTCGTCGGGCTCGAGGAAGAAGTCGCCGCTCACGCTCGTGCCGCTCAGGACGCCGTCGACCACGTCGACGTCGACCACCACGAGCTTGCCGCCTGGGACCTTGTACTCGCCGTGCACGCCCCCACCCTAGGCGGGCGGCGTCATCAGCCGAGCCCGAGCACGGCCTTCTGCGCGCGCTGCTGGACCATCGTGTCGAGGGACTCGGGCTCGCCCAGGGTGTCGAGCGCGGCCTGAGCGTCCGCGTCCGCGAGCGCGGACGCCGTCCACGTGACGATCGTGTTCCCGACCAGGAGGTGGCCGCGGTACGCGGGGACGTCGTCACCCTCGGCCGTGTGCACCACGGGCTGGACGATCGACGGGTAGACGCCCTGCCCCTCGATCGCCGCGTCGGCGGTCCAGGTCGCGCCGTCGACACCAGGGTTGACCTGCGAGTACGTCGGACACGCGTCGACGGTCGTGACGAGCTGGGCGAACGCCTGGCGGGCCGTAGCCGGGTCGGGCAGCACGGTCACCTGCTGGACGAACGTCATCGCGTCGTTCGCCCAGATGCGTCCGCCGTAGGCGGGAGGTGGCTCGGCGACCACGGTCACGGCGGTCGTGCACGACGCGGGGTCGACGCTCGAGCCCTCGGGCAGCCCCCAGACCATCTCCCCCGTGTCGGTCCGCTCGATGCCGTCGCGCGCCGCCGGCACGTCGGCCTCGAGGTCCGCGTCGGTCACGAACAGGGAACCGAGCGTCGTCGCGTCGAACACCGCCTCGTCCGCGGGCGGCACGACGCTCACGGTGGGCGACGGCGTGGGCGACGTGCCCGTCGTGGTGCTGTCCGCCGAGGGGGTCGGCGCGGGCGCCGCCGACGCCCAGGGGCGGACGACGAGCAGGACGACGGCGACGACCACCGCGCCGACGAGGAGCCACCACCAGCCGCGCGAGCGGCGCTCCGGCGGCGGCCCCCACGTGGACCCGTCGGGCGGGCCGCTGTCGGGCGCGGTCCCGTCCGCCTGCGGCTGCGTGCCCGCCACGTCGTCGCTCCTCCCGACGGGCCGGTCCAGGTCAGCGCACCCGTCAGCACCGACCCTAGGTCCCGGCCAGGCAGCCGGGAGGGCGAAATCTCAGCGCGGCGCGACGCCGCGTGCGTGCAGACCCCAGATGGTCGAGTCGGTGAGCGCCTCCCACGACGCCTCGAGCAGGTTCGGGCCCACGCCGACCGTGCTCCACGACCGCTGGCCGTCGCTCGTCTCGATCAGGACGCGCGTCACGGCGTCGGTGCCGTGCATCGAGTCGAGGATGCGCACCTTGAAGTCGATGAGCTCGAACGTCTCGACCTCCGGGTAGACGCGCACGAGCGCCTGACGCAGCGCGTGGTCGAGCGCGTTGACCGGCCCGTTGCCCTCACCGGTGCTGACGATCCGCTCGCCGCCGGCGTGCAGCTTGACGGTCGCCTCGGCCGTCGCGAGCGTCCCGCGGCCGCCGACCCGCTCGACGATCGTGCGCCACGACTCGACGCGGAAGTACTGCGGGCGTGCGCCGTGCACCTCCTCGACGAGCAGCAGCTCGAACGACGCGTCCGCGGCCTCGTACGTGTACCCGCGGGCCTCGGCGTCCTTGACGCGGTCCGTGATGCGGCCGAGCACCTCGGGCTGCCCGGACAGGTCGAAGCCGAGCTCGCGGCCCTTGAGCTCGATCGAGGCGCGGCCCGCCATGTCGGACACGAGCATGCGCATGTCGTTGCCGACCTGCATCGGGTCGATGTGCTGGTACAGGTCCGGGTCGACCCGGATCGCGGAGGCGTGCAGCCCGGCCTTGTGCGCGAACGCGCTCGCCCCGACGTACGGCTGCCGCGCGAACGGCGAGATGTTGGTGATCTCGGCGATCGCGTGCGCGATGCGCGTGAGCTCGGGCAGGCCGCCCGGGGCGTCGTCGGCGCGGCGCAGCACCGGCATGCCGTACTTGAGCTCGAGGTTCGCGACGACCGAGAGCAGGTCCGCGTTGCCCGTGCGCTCGCCGTACCCGTTGACGCAGCCCTGCACGTGCGCGCACCCGGCCTCCACGGCCGCGAGCGTGTTCGCGACCGCGCAGCCCGAGTCGTTGTGCGCGTGCATCCCGAGCACCGCGTCCGGGCCGACGGCCTCGCGGATCTCCTGCACGATCTGGGTGACCCAGGCGGGGATCATGCCGCCGTTGGTGTCGCACAGCGCGACGACCTCGGCCCCCGCCTCGAACGCCGTCAGCACCGCGGCCCGCGAGTACGCGGGGTCGAACCGGTAGCCGTCGAAGAAGTGCTCCGCGTCGACGACGGCGCGCCGCCCCTCCCGCACGAGGAGCTGCACCGTGTCCGCGATCATCGCGAGGTTCTCCTCGCCCGTCGTGCGCAGCGCGCGCTCCGCGTGCCGCAGGTCGCTCTTCGCGACGAGGGTCACGACCGGCGCCTCCGAGTCGAGCAGCGCGCGCACCTGCGGGTCGTCGACGGCCCGCGTCCCCGCCTTGCGCGTCGACCCGAACGCCGCGAGCTCGGCGTTCTTGAGGTCGAGCTCCTTCGCCGCGCGCTTGAAGAACTCCGTGTCCTTCGGCACCGCGCCCGGCCAGCCGCCCTCGATGAACCCCACCCCCAGCTCGTCGAGCAGCGGCGCGATCGCGAGCTTGTCCGCGACCGAGAGGTTCATGCCCTCCTGCTGGGCGCCGTCGCGCAACGTCGTGTCGTAGACCTCGAACGACAGGGCCGTGGGCTGGGGTGCTGCGGTCACGGTCGGCTCTCCTCGGTGCGGGGACGGGCGTCCCGGCGGCGTCCTGACGCTACCTGCGGGTGGCGGCGCCCGGTGCCGTCGCCCGCGCGGGTCCGGTCCGTCGTGCGACGGCCTGCGGACCCGCGCGGGAGGCGGCGTCCCGTCGACCCCGGCCCCGCGGTGGTGGGCGGTGACGTGGTCGGCGTGCGGCCGGGCGGGGGTGGTGCCCGACCAACAAAAAGACCCCCCGAGAACGGGAGGTCTGCGCGTCAGCGGTGTCTGCTGACGCGCTACTCGATAATGAGCGTGAAGATGGTCACGGCCTCATCGTGGCACACGTCACGGTGAGTGGTCACTCGTTCCACCCAATGGACAGCCGGGCGGTGCACCGCAGGTGAGGGGCACGGTCCGCGCGCGACGAGCTGCGAGGAGACCCATGTCCGACCCGAACGCACCCGCACCACGGCTCGGACTCGCAGCACCGGTCGGCGTTCCCGGCGATCGCGAGCTACGCGTTCCTGTCGGACTGCGAGTCGAACTGCCTGATCTCGCCGGCGGGCGCGGTCGAGTGGATGTGCGTG
>NZ_JAAXOY010000003.1 GCF_012396155.1 Cellulomonas septica
ACCGCGCGGCTCCGGCGCTCGCGAGGTCGCGAAGCGGGTCCGGACTCCCCGCCACCACCGAGGCCGTGCAGGCGTGGACGCGGCACCCCCGCGCACCGGGTCGAGGGTGCGCGGGGATGCCGCGGGACGTGCGCCGGGACGTGCAGCCCGACGTCAGGCGGTCGTGGTGAACGACGCGGTCAGCGGCACCGTGCTGTCGCCGCCGATGCCGAGGTCGAACGTCGAGGCGTCGACGACCCAGTCGCGCGCGGCGGCGCTCCAGTACCGCAGCTCGTCGGGCCCGACCTCGAACGTCACCGTCTGCGACTCGCCGGCGGCGAGGTGCACGCGGCGGAAGCCCTTGAGCTCCCGGACGGGTCGCGCGGCGCGGCCGTGGCGCTGGTGCAGGTAGAGCTGGACGACCTCGTCGCCGTCGTGCGCGCCGGTGTTGGTCACGGTGACCGACGCCGTCAGACGCCCGTCGCGCGGCAGGGTCTCGGCGTCCAGGCGCAGGTCGGAGTAGGTGAACTCGCCGTAGCCGAGCCCGAACCCGAACGGGAACAGCGGGGTGCTCTCCTCGTCCCAGTAGCGGCGGCCCTGGTTCTGCGGCTCGAACGACGTGGTGTGGGAGTAGATCATCGGCACCTGGCCGACGGTCCGCGGCCACGAGAACGGCAGCTTGCCGCCGGGGGCGACGTCGCCGAGCAGCAGGTCGGCGACGGCGGTCCCGCCCTGCGTGCCGGGGTACCAGACGTCGAGGATCGCGGGCACGTGCTGCGCGGCCCAGCGCAGGTCGAGCGGGCGGCCGTTCATGACGAGCAGGACGACGGGCGTGCCCGTCGCGGCGACCGCCTGGAGCAGCTCGAGCTGGCGTCCGGGGAGCTCGAGCGACGACCGCGACGCGGCCTCGCCGATCATCCCCTGCCACTCGCCGACCACGACGACGGCGACGTCGCTGCTGCGCGCGACCTCGACCGCGCGGGCCAGCTCGGCCTCGTCGTCGAAGTTCTCCGGGTCGGGCGTCGCGTTGCCGGGGAACATCTCGAACATCGACGGGAACGTGCGCTGCGCGGGGCGGACGCCGGGCGCGTAGCGGACGTCGGCCGTGTCGCCGAGGCGCGCGCGCAGGCCGTCGAGGATCGTGACCGTCTCGTCGAGGTCGTAGTCGAAGACCCACGGGCCGAGCGTGTCGCGCTTCGAGTCGGCGAGCGGGCCGATCACCGCGAGCGAGGTCAGCGCCTCCGCGCGCAGCGGCAGCAGGTGGCCCTCGTTGCGCAGCAGGACGGCCGAGCGCTGCGCGGCCTCGCGCGCGACCTGGCGGTGCGCGGGGTCGGCGAGCACCTCGCGGGCGCGGTCCTCGTCGACGAACGGGTCGTCGAACAGGCCGAGCCGCAGCTTGACCGCGAGGATCCGCCGGACGCACGCGTCGACGGCCTCGATGCTGACGCGACCGTCCGCGACGGCCTGCGGGAGGTGGGCGTACGCCGGGTCGGAGATGGCCATCTCGAGGTCCAGCCCGGCCTCGACGGCGCGCGCCGCGGCGTCGGGGAGGTCGGCGGCGAAGCCGTGCGTCGTGAGGTTGCGCACCGCGTTCGCGTCGCTCACGAGGAAGCCGTCGAAGCCCCACTCGTCGCGCAGCAGGTCCTTGAGCAGCCACTCGTTCGCCGTCGCGGGCACGCCGTTGAGCGGCATGTACGCCGTCATGAGGTTGCCCGCGCCCGCGTCGACCGCGGCCTTGAACGGCGGCAGGTAGACGTTGCGGAGCTGCTGGTCGGACAGGTCGACCTCGTCGTAGTCGCGCCCGCCGATCGCGGCGCCGTACCCGGCGAAGTGCTTCGGACCGGCGACGACGCGCTCGGGCGTGCCGAGGCACTCGCCCTGGAACCCGCGCACCTGCGCCGCCGCGACCGCCGAGCCGAGGTACGGGTCCTCGCCCGCACCCTCGACGATGCGGCCCCACCGCGGGTCGCGCGCGATGTCGACCATCGGCGCGAACGTCCAGTGGATGCCGACCGCACGCGCCTCGCGCGCCGCGACGGCCTGGCCGCGCTCGATCGTGTCGGGGTCCCACGACGCGGCGAGCGCGATCGGCACGGGCAGGATCGTCCGCAGCCCGTGGATCACGTCGTACCCGAACAGCGCCGGGATGCCGTGGCGGCTGCCCTCGACGGCCTGCCGCTGCAACCGGTTGGTGCGGGCGGCGTCGTTGACGAACAGCAGCGAGCCGGCCCCGCCGCGCGCGAGCGCGTCGTCGACCTCACCCGGCTTCTGCGGCAGGTCGCTGACGGTGGCCTCGCCCTCGGGCAGGTCGAACGCGAAGTACTGCGTGAGCTGGCCGGCCTTCTCCTCGATCGTCATGTCGGCGAGGAGCTCGTCGACGCGGGCGCGGATCGCGCTCTCGTCGGTGGCGCGGGTGGTGTCGGTGACGGTCATGTCGGTCCTTCCTGGGGTGTGCGGGTTCCGGGCGGTGGCGGCGGTGGCCGCGACGCTCAGCGGACCTTCTTGATCGGGATGATGACGAGCGCGCCGATGACGCTCGCGATGCCGGCGACCCACAGGAGCAGGTCGTAGTTCTGGTTCACGGCGCTGTTGACCGCGAGCAGCACACCGCCGAGCGCGGGTGCGAGCGTCTGCGGGATGGCGTTGGCCATGTTGAAGACGCCGAGGTCCTTGCCGGAGTCGTCGGGGTTGGGCAGCACGTCGACGACGAGCGCGAGGTCGACACCGACGTAGATCCCGTACGCGAGCCCGAGCACGGCCTCGACCGCGTAGAACTGCCCGACGGTGCTCGCCTGCGTGAGCATCAGGGTGCCGATCGCGAAGATCAGCGTGGACCCAGCGACGAAGACCTTGCGGCGTCCCGTCCGGTCGGAGATCCACCCCGCGACGGGCGAGACCGCGACGAGCACGAGCGTGTAGATGAGCACGCCGGTCGACACGGCCGCGACGGCGTCGCCCGCGTCGAGGCCGATCCGGTCCTGCATGTAGAACAGCCGGAACGTCGTGAACATGAACGTCGCGAGCACGATGAGGAACCGGGACCACCACGCGAGCGCGAAGTCGGGGTGCCGGCGCGGGTTGACCCAGAACGTCGTGACCCACTCGCGCAGCGCCATGCGCTCGGGCTTGCCGGGCAGCACCTGGTCGGGCAGGACCCACGCGTAGACGGCCATCGCGACGACCGCGAGGATCGCGGGCCCGACGAACATGACGAGCAGGTCGTCCTGGAAGAACTGCGCGACGAGCGTCCCGCCGTAGATGCCGATGTTCTGCGCCATGCCGAGCGCGGCGGCGATCTTGCCGCGCTGCACCTTCGGCACCTGGTCGGCGAGCGTCGCGACGAACGGCGCGAGGGTGGCGTTCGCGCCGATCTGCGCGAGGAACCAGCCGATCGTGACCGTCGCGACGTTCGTGCCGAGCGCCATGACGACGAACGCGACCGTCATGAGGACCGTGCCGCCGACGAGCCAGGGGCGGCGCCGCCCCCAGCGCGAGGTGGTCCGGTCGGAGAGCCGGCCGAAGAGCACGTTCGCGACGAACGCGGCCGCCGCGCCGAAGCCCGCGACGAGGGCGACGGCCGAGGTCCGCTGCGCCTCCGGGACGATCGAGTCGACCTTGACCGCGATGCCGACGATGGCCGGACCGAGCAGGGCGACGAAGAAGACGAGCTGCGCGACGAACAGCGCGATCGTGAAGCGCGGTCCGACCTTGCGGGTGGGCTCGCTGAACCAGTGGCGGTCGCGCGGCTCGAGCACGTCGAGGGCGACCGCGGCCGCCGTCGTCGGTGAGGTCGGGCCGTAGGGGTTCGTGGACATCGGGACTCCCGAGGAGGGCGGGGGACTGTGGGTGCGCGGGCCGGTGTTTCAACCCACTTTTACGTATCAGTGCCGCTGATACGTTAAAGTTCCCCGCATGGCCCCGTCAAGACGCGCGTCTTCCCCGGACGGAACTGCACGTCGGAGGGTCACGGCGACCGACGTCGCCCGGGAAGCGGGCGTCTCGCAGGCCACCGTGAGCTACGTCCTGAACGACACCCCCGGCCAGACGATCCCCGCGGCCACCCGCCAGCGCGTGCAGGACGCCGTCGCGCGACTCGGGTACGCACCCCATGGCGCCGCCCGCGCGCTGCGCACCGGCCGCAGCGACGTCGTCCTCTTCCTGCTCCCCGACTGGCCCATCGGCCCCGCCGTCGTGACCCTCGTCGAGGGTCTGACGGAGCGCCTCCAGGCGCAGGGCCTGTCGTTGTTCGTGCGTCGGACGACCGGCGGCTCGGCCCTGTCCGGGCTGTGGCGGACCGTCGCACCCGCCGCCGTCGTGAGCCTCGACGGGCTCGACGACGCGGAGCAGCAGGCCATGGAGGACGCCGGCATCCCCGTCGTCAGCGCGCTCGTCCGCCCGCGCCGCTCCGCCCAGGGCGTCCTCACGCTGTCGCACACCCTCATCGGCGCCACGCAGCTCCAGCACCTCGCCGCGACCGGCCACCGGCACATCGGCTACGGCCTCCCCGACGACCCCCGCGTCACCGTCTTCCGCGACCTGCGCCTCGACGGCGTCCGCACCGCGGCCTTCGAGCTCGGGCTGTCGGAGCCGTCCGCGCGCGTCGTGCCGATGGACGTCGCCGGCGCCGCCGCCGTCGTCGCCGCGTGGCGAGCCGAGTCACCCGCCGTGACCGCCGTGTGCGCCTACAACGACGATCAGGCATTCGCGCTGCTCGCGGGCATGCGTTCCCTGGGCCTCGATGCGCCCGCCGATCTCGCGATCATCGGCGTCGACGACACCCCGCTCGCGCCCTTCGCGCACCCGCCCCTGACGACCGTCCGCCAGGACGCCGACGCGCTCATGGACTACCTCACCGCCGCCGTCCTCCAACGCCTTGCCGGCGGCACACCACCGCGCCCACCACGCTCCGAGGCCATCACCCTCGTGGTCCGCGAGTCCGCCTGAGCCGTCTCCATTGACGGCGAGTGCCGACCCGACGACAGGCCGCTGCTCCGCTACCCCGGGGGCCCGTCGACACTTGATAAGCACGACGGGCCCCCCAATTCGCCGAGGAGACGTGTCGAGGACCGAGGGCGTCGGAAGCCTCAGACCTCGGCGACGCACGCTGGCCAGCGCTTCAAGACTGCGTCGCTCGGACGCCGATGCGTCAGCCCTGCGCCTCGGCGAAGCCAGGAGCGAGGCCCAGGAGCGCCGAAGTCACGGAACTCAGGCCCGAGATCGGGTTGATGTCACCTCGGACGCGCGTTGGTAGACGCACGCGAAAGGAGACTGACCCAGGGTCGACATGCGAGACCCCTTCCATATCGGTCGAGCGGAGCAGCTTGATGCGATCGTCGCCAAGGTCGTAGAGGCGTTCGAACGTGAGTTGGAACGGCTGCTGGAATCGCGAGCTCTGAGCATGCTTCAAATGGTCGTAACCGGCGGAGGCATCACCGCCGTACTGCTGGACCTTTGCCACGAAGGCGGTAACGGAATCCGGCTCCCGAAGACGGCCAACGATTGCTTGCACGAGCGCGGGGATGGTCCAGCCCGGCGAACCGGCGGCTTGCCATCTGATACCGATGCTCAGCAAGAACAGGTGGCTCTCCGGAAGCCCGCCGACGGAGGTTCCGAGCTCCACCTGATGGAAGCCTTGCACGCTGTGCTCGGACTGGCTTCCCGTCGTGGTCTTGACCTCGACACCGACGGGCCCCAGCTGGAAGTCGCGGGACGACGGGACGCTGCCAGCCCAGCAGTCCACCACGGCGGCCACCTCGGTTGCGCGCGCCGTAAGCGCGGCCAGCACCGACAGCTCCCCGGCAAGACCGACGAGCGTCTGGTTCGTGATCCCGGCTCGCCGCAAGCCCAGTGCGATGAGGGGCTCCGACCGCGCGAAGGCGGCGTCACGGTCGCGACGAAGTCCGTTCTCGACGAGCTCGGCGCAGATGAATGCTGCGAAGCCGTCCAGCTGCGGCATCGCTGGCAGGACCAGCCGATTCGCTGCGAGATGGTCACCATGCTGCGTGGCCCAGACGTCGTGGACGAGGTTCTCTGCCACGAGCTTGTCGCGAGGAGAAAGGGGCGCCCCTGTGAGGAACACCTCGACACGGCCGTGCTCGTCCCGGCAGACCCCCAGGGTCCTGGCCTCGTCCGCCCACACCAGATCTCTCGCGTCACCTGCCGTGGAAGCGGGCATCTGCGCGATCTTCGCGCGCAGCCACTCGTAGGACGGCGACGACAGACCTTCAGGCACCAACGCCTCCCCTCTGCGCCTCGACATGATCGGGCCCTCCGAGCGGAAGCACGATGCCCACGGCTATCGACGCGCCTACCTCCATCCGCACGACATGGAAGAGGACGAGGCCGTCACTGCCCGCCGACCGCGAGCCGCTCGTCGTCGTCGGGACATCTTCCCCACGGGCCACGTAGTCGAAGTGCTCGTCGCCACGGATGCCGTCGTCACCGACGTTGCGCGAACCCCACGTGCTCGACATGGTCCCGCCGACTGTCGCCCGCCGCATCGGCCGGACGGTGGCAGGCAGACGCATCAGCGCCCCGGTGGCGATCGGGTCGCCTTCGCCGAATCTCACGCCGATCGAGAACCGCGGCTGCTGTTCTCGTTTCACGTCGAGGTCGAGGAGCCTCCAGAGCAGAGGGGATTCGTCAGTGGTGACCATGCCCGGGATGGACCGTTCCAGAGCCGCGGCCCACAGCCGGAGGTACGCCGCGATCGCGTAGGGAGACGAAAGGCCGAGATCGATGCTGTCGGCGACGTACGGTGCCCTGAACAGGGGGAAAGCCGGGTCACCGTCGTCGAGATCGGCGTGATGCTCCACCGACGCCCAACGGTGCGCCTCCGAGCTGTCCTGCCCCGGGCCGTGGTGCACGTAGCGCAGGCCGTCCAGGAGATCGGCGGTCTCGAGGAGATCGAACCGCCGCTCGAGCAGGAGGCCGCGACTCCCCGTCTCCGACGGCACCTTGAGCACGGCGTCGGAGAAGACGCCAGCGACCAGCTCGTGGTTCTCCTCGTCCGCTCCCGCCGGGTTCACGAGGCGGACGAAGGGTTTGGGTCCAGGCCAGACGGGCACGGAGCGAAGGTTGCCGATCTTCCCCGTCGCCTTGAACGACCTGCCCTGCAGAACGGCGACCGCAGGCAGCGGCCCCTCGGTCCGCATCGCTGCAAGGACGTCCCTCCGCAGCGCCTCGTCGTTCTCGTGGTAGAGCCGGAACAGCTCGAGTTGGTCGGCATCGAGCAGCACCCGGCAGAGGTCGATGTAGCTGCCTCGGTAGCCGAACCAGCGTTGCATCTGCATCTGCGTGTCCGCGAGCGGATCGTCGCTCCGCCTGCTGAAGTACGTGGTGGTCAGCCCTTCGAGCGTAAGACCCCGCGACATGACGTTGCCCGAGACGAAGATGGTGGAGAGGTTCGGCGCCGCACGCCATGTGCCGTCGGCGTCGACGATCGGCGCGAACCGGGGCCGGTCGTCGGCGTTCTCGTCGCTGTTGATCACGGCGACAGAGGTAGCCGGCACGAGTTCCTCCAGGATCAGCCGCTCGACATCCGCCCACTCGTCCTCGGCAGGAACTGCCGGTGTAGCTGCCAGCTCGAGCGCCGCCCGGGCGACCACTGCGGACCGCCTGTAGTCCTCCAACCACCTGAGCCACGCGCGCCTGTTGACGCGCAGGTCGTCGACGACACCTGGGATGCCGAGCGCCCGCGGACCCCCGTCGCGACGGTCGCGTGCCGCTCCGTCGGACCAGTCGAGGATCCGCGCGGCGACGTCGAAGTGCTGCTCCTTCGACGACGACGGGTGGATGAGCATCGACATCGGCTTCGCCGCACCGGCTGCCGCCTCTCCACGGCTGGCGTACGTGTCCGATCGACCCGAGTACGGCCCGCTCCTGCTCGGGTCCCGGAGCACACGCAGCGCCGACGCGACGAGGTATCCGCGAACGGCGTCGATCAGCGAGGCGTCCGTGCTCGTATCGGTCGGCACGCACAGCGGCGCCTCAGCCAGTAGCCGGTAGTACACGTCGCCGCCCGTGTACCAGCCAGATGCCCCCTCGGGCACCCGGTACGACGACGACCGGACCTCAGCGACCCCTTCTCGACCTGGTGCTCGGAGGCTAGCCACGAAGTCTCGCGGCGCGAGCGGGTTCCCCGGATCCTGCAGGAAGTTGGCCTGCGGCGTAGCCGTGTAGGCGACGTACGTCGCGTGCACGTGAGCGTTCGTCGTCTCGCCGGGACGCCGGCGTGACTCCCACAGGTCCAGGATCCGACGTGGGATCTGCCGCACGGCGTCCGGATCGACGACGCCGACCACCGATGCGTCGTCGGCCTCGTCGTCGAGGACGAGCAGGTGGAACGGTCGTCCCTCAGCCTCGACGGCGGGGAAGACGGTGTCCTGGAGCGTCTCAGCCATCGCCGCGATGTGGGCGACGTTCTTCATCACCACGGCGAGCAGCGGCCGCCGCCGAGCGATCGCCCTCCTCGCGAGCTGCTGAGTGAGCCGGTACGCCGACCGGGCGTCGACGCCCGTGTCGGCGTCGCGAAGTGCTCCCTCCCGTGGGACGAGGACTCGCCGCACGTGCGGCTCCGGCATCGCGCCGAACTGCTCGACGACGCGTTCGAAGGTCTGCGCCCAGAGCGCCGTCCGGGTGCCACCCAGGATGACGACGGCGTCGACGCCGGCATCGAGCGCTTTCGCGACAACCGCCATCATCGACGCCGTCTTGCCGGATTGCACGGCACCCATGACTACGCCCGTCCGCACCCTGCTCTCAGGCCATGCGGCATCCCCTGCGTCACCCGCCCCGAGCACCCCCCTTCTCAGGATGTGCTCCGAGTCGGCCTCGATGACGTCTCGGCTGACCCCCCCGATCCCCGATCTGGCCAGAGCGTCGACGTACACGTCCCACCACGTCTTCTGCCCCTCCAGGCCGGCCGCCAGGACCAGCCGCTCGCCTCCGAACGGCTCGGTCACGCGCGCCGACTCACGAGTTCGGCGAGCCCCGAGTGCCCGAACTCCTTCCGGAGCCGGTCGTCGGCATCGGCCACGTCCACGCCGAGCACGCCGAGGAACTCGTCGACGACCTTGGCCATGTACTTCCACTGCTCGCTCGTCTGCGTCTTCGCCGGACGGATCCAGGTCTCCGAGGCGGATCGCAATGCAGGCACGATGTCGTCGAGTTTCTCATCGAGCTCATCTCCCAGAACCGCGCGCGCAGCGCCGAGTGCGATGAGGCTGGCGACGAGCTGGAGCTCCTGCCATGCGTCCTTGCCCGTGCTGTTCCGGAACGTGTCCGCCCACGCGTCGGTGGTGATGCTGGCGTGGGCATCGATGCCGTGGTCGAGCAGCAGCATCGCTGATCGGACCACCGTGACGTCGCGCAGGAGGTCGTTCTTGGTGTCCTGGACTCGCTTCAGAAGCGTGTTGATCGTGCTCGCCGTCGACCTGGTCCCCACCGTTCCTCGAGCGCCGAAGAGGACAGCCGCGACCCACGACAGGAGCTTCGTCCGCTTGTAGCCCGCACGCCCGAAGTCGTACCCCTCGAGCGCACTCTTGGTCGACGACAGGTCGTCCCAGTCGTCTTGGAGGAACGGCGCCACGGTAGCGACATCGTCCGCATCGCCCGCTGTGACGAGAAGCGCCCTCATGAGTGCGAGGTTGTGGAAGAGAGCGTTACGGATCTCCTCCGCGTTGAGGTGCTTCCCCTGCTTGTTGTACAAGCTGAACACCTCATGCACCTGCTCCGTCGTCACCTGCTTGTAGACGATCACAGGGATGCGGTAGTCCGCCTGCTGCTCGAAGACGTAAGCAAGGTCCCACCGCTCGCCGACGATGTCGACGTACTCGTCCCGGATCTGGCAGTAGTACTTGCCGCGCAGCTTCGCGAGGTCCCCGCTGAGCGACTTGACGTTGTCGCCTGCCCGCAGCGGGAACGGGAAGAAGCTCTGACGCTCCAGCGCTGCATTCAAGCTCGTCTGCTCGTGCTTCTTCCAGAGCTTCTTGAACGCGGGATAGTCGGTTCGATAGGTCTCGAGAAGGTCCGGCACGCCCCACTCGACAGCCTTTCCCTTCACGATCTCGATGGCGCGAGGATGCTGGCCGATGAATCGGAGGATGGACGTCAGCCTCTGCTTGCCGTCCACGACCTCGAAGCTGATGCGCCGCTCCTCGTCCTGCGTCTGCAGCACGATCACGGACGGCAGGGGGATGCCGCGCACCACCGACTCGATGAGGAGCTGTGCGTCGCTCGTCGGCCAGACGTCGGCGCGCTGGTACGACGGGCTGAGGTTGAGCTTGCCGGTCACCGCGCGCTGGACGAACTGAGCGATGGGCCAGGTGTCCGCGGCGGCGTCGATCGGACCTCCGACCTCAGCCTCCTCCTCGTCCTCGACCTCTTCCCATGCCGCGATCCATGCCTGGGTCGCGCTCGTGAGCGTCGCCGCTCCTTCGTGGGCTCTCTCCATCTGCTCGTAGAACTGCTCACGAAGAGCGATGGCCCGCTCGAGCCGCTCAGACAGCCGCTCGAGGAGGGTGGTGTCGTGCCGCCCGAGGCTCGCGTGGTCGAGGCCGAGAGCGGCCGCGAGCGAGGCGTCGAACGCCGGACCGTCGCTGCTGTCCAGCTGGTGGAGGAGATGAAGCCAACCCTGGACCGCGGCGACGTGGACACGCCAGCTGCCGTCGGCGAATCCGATGTCGTCGAACCGAGCACGGGTCGTAGGCGCCTCGACCCCCTCGGGCACCGCGGGGCCGGGGATGCTGAGCTCAGCCAGGCGCTCGGCGATGTTC
The DNA here is from genome assembly GCF_012396155.1 of Cellulomonas septica. Classification (GTDB taxonomy): domain Bacteria; phylum Actinomycetota; class Actinomycetes; order Actinomycetales; family Cellulomonadaceae; genus Cellulomonas; species Cellulomonas septica. The sequence goes on from NZ_JAAXOY010000003.1 coordinate 10,755, forward strand.
TGCTCGACCTCGCTGAGTGCTTCCGTCATCGAAGAGGACTCCTTGTTCCGCATGGACGCCGCGGCAATCGCCGCGGCGATGGTCAGTTCGTGGAAGGCGCGCGCGTCGAGCCCGCCCGCTCCGTTCAGAAGTCGACGAGTCACGGCATCGATCAGGCGGTTGAGTCCAGTGAGGGTGACCGTGTCGCCCCGCGAGAAGCACTCGTCGTCCCACGGCACGCCGACCTCCGCCGCGACGAGCCGCCCGCACTCCACCTTGCCGGCCACATCCGTCAGGTCCAGGCCGACGGCCGCGCCCAGCGCCACGAGCGCGGACTTCTTCTCCTTGCTGCCTGGGCCGAGAGGCTCGACCTCCCAGCCTGCGAGGAGATAGGCGCGCGCGGTGGCCTCGGCCTTCGAGGTCGCGCTCTGGTATTGGGCCACGTCGTGTCCTTGCTTGCGCGACGCGCGCTCGACGACGGGCGCACGTGGGTCGATGGTGACGAGTACATGATGGCTCGGCTCGCAGCGCTCGTATCGACGACTTACTGGCAGAGCCCGGATTAGCCCGAATGCAGCGAGGCCGATGCGGCCACGACCACCGCCCTCGTCGCACGCCGGTGATCTCCGTGTCCCGCGAGCCGCGTCGTGGGCGTCAGCTGTGGGCGCGAGCTCATACGCTTCTTGCCATGGGAGAGCCAGGGTTCCGCTTCATCGACCTGTTCGCTGGGATCGGGGGCTTCCACGCGGCGATGAAGTCGTTCGGCGGGACGTGTGTCTACGCGGTGGAGATGGATCCACGGGCGCGCCGAGTCTATGAGGCGAACTGGGGCCACCCTGCCTCCGGGTTCAACGTCGCGGGGGACATCACCCTCGATGATCCGGCCGAGATCCCTGACCATGAGGTGCTCTGCGCCGGCTTCCCGTGCCAGCCGTTCAGCAAGTCGGGGGCGCAGCGCGGCATGGACGAGGCCCGCGGCACCCTCTTCTACAACATCGCCAAGATCATCGAGGCGAAGCGACCGCTCGTCGTGCTGCTGGAGAACGTCCGGAACCTCATCGGTCCGCGGCACGAGCATGAGTGGGACGTCATCATCGCCACGCTCCGGCAGCTCGGCTACCACGTGAGCCGCACGCCTGCGATCTTCTCGCCCCACCTGCTACCGCCGCGCCTCGGGGGTACTCCGCAGGTGCGCGAGCGGGTCTTCATCACAGCAACCCGCTCTGACGTGATGTCACGCGTCCCTCCAGAGGCGGCGGGCCCTGAGCCGGTCGCCTCGATGAAGGACCGGTTCCCGCTCTCTGACGACGACGGTTCGCGGTTCGACCCCAAGTCGAGCACCGACGGCTGGCACCTGCTCGACGTGCTCGACGATGTTCCGCCGGCCGGCTACGGCCTGACGGCCTTCGAGCGCCACTGGATCGACGCGTGGGACGAGTTCGTGCAGATCCTGCGGTCGCGCGGCGAGGCGCCGCCCGGCTTTCCCGTCTGGGCGGAAGCGTGGCGAGACTTCCCCGAGGTCGCGACGCTGCACTTCCCGGCGCTCGAGCACGGCGAGGCTCTGAAGCCGCTGCAGTCGGCGGCGCAGGGATTCGTGCCCGACATCGTCACGATGCCTCATGTCGACCGCTCGCTGCCAAGCTGGAAGCAGAGCCACCTCCGCAACAACCATGCCCTGTTCGCACGCCATCATGTCTCGCTGCTCGAGTGGGCGTACCGCTGGGGCATCTTCAGGACCGAGGTGTTTCCGCCATCGCGGCGGAAGCTCGAGTGGCAGGCGCAAGACGCTGCGAGCCTGTGGAGCACCGTGATCCAGCTACGCCCCTCGGGTATCCGCGCGAAGAAGGAGACGTACCTTCCCGCTCTCGTCGCGATCACGCAGACATCGATCATCGGTCGTTTGGCTCGCCGGATCACGCCCCGGGAAACGGCTCGGCTGCAAGGCCTCCCCGACAACTTCGTCTTTCCCGGGCAGAGCGACGCGACGACCTACAAGCAGCTCGGCAACGGCGTTGCCGTCGGAGCGGTCGCCCATGTCTTACGCCAGCACATCGAACGCGATCGACTCCTGCTCAGCGACGCAGAGCGGGTGCACCTCGACGACGACGAGCAGCGGAAGTGGGCGGCGCGGCTCCTTGCGGCAGTCGACGCTGCTCCGCTCAAGCCCCAGGTCGTCCTCGGTCCTTCATCGCCGCTCGATACGCCATCGGCATAGCAGGAACGCTCGCACGCGGGCATCGACGTGGCGGAGTATCGACGGCGTGCCAACCTTCAACGTCCCGGTGCACCCCGGTTCGAGCGGAGCCGAGGTGTCTCGGCGGATGAGCCGGCTCCGTCGGCGGGACAACGAACGTGAGCTGAGCTTGCGTAGGACGCTGCACGCCGAGGGCCTTCGCTTCCGCGTCACCTACCCCGTCCCGCAGATGCGACGCCGCACGATCGACATCGCCTTCACTAGGCGCAGGGTCGCCGTGTTCCTCGACGGCTGCTTCTGGCACGGCTGCCCGTTGCACGGCACGGCTCCACGCAGCAATGGTTCATGGTGGGCGAAGAAGCTCGCTGCGAATCAGGCGCGCGACCGCGACACCGACACCCACCTACGCAGTCTCGGGTGGCAGGTCGTCCGCGTGTGGGAGCACGTCGACCTTGAGGACGCGGCCGCCCGCGTACGAGCTGCGATCGCCGCCTCGCAGACCGAGGCGCAGTGACCGCGGGCCGAGCTCGCGCACGTCTGATCGACTAAGGGCCACCTCAAGCGCTCCGCAACCCGGATCGCGCTTGGGATGGAAAAGCAGCTGGACCTCTTGCAGCGCGGTGCTCTCGCACTTGGCCTACTCGTTCGCACTGCTTTGGTCTGGCCGTCGGCGCAGGAGCGCATTGACGCTCTCTCCGGTGCTCGACGACGAGATCGCTCTCCGGACCCGAGAGGTCAACCGGAGAAAGGGACGGCGACGCCGTGCGAGGCGTCCGATGCGTCGACGCGACCCTCGCTCCACGGCGCAAGCACGGTATTCCATCGAGCCATCGCCGTGCCCTTGTGGCCCTCGAAATCGCTAAAGGCCCAGATCTCGCCGGGCTGCGCGTCATCTGGGATCGGAAAACCAACCAGCCGAACTCGACCCGCTGCCCACGCAGGGAGGAGCACGTCTGCCTCCGCCAGGGGAGGTGAGGCACCAGGAGTCGGCACAGCGACGAGGGCGCCCGCCCGTACAGCGCCGCACCGCCAATCAGGCTGGTAGGCCTCGAGGAACGGGCCGCACGCGACACGAAAGGGGCACGTCGCGCATGTGTCCTCGGCCGGCCGCCCCTCGAGCGGCGCACCGTGAGCAGCAGCCTGAAGGTCGTCGAGGACCCGGAGCGCGGCCCTCTCGATCTCCAAGACCTCACTCTGACGGACCTCGATCTCTTCCTCCTCACCGTCAGCTGTCCTCACTGCTGCGCGCGTGGGAAGTTCTCCGAGGTCGAGCTGCACCAACCGGCAGTAGAAGAGGAGCTGAGTTCGCTGCGCGTCAGTCATGGACTGCTGCCAGACCCCAGTCTTGAGGTCCACAACGCGCAGTCGGTCGGTACGCTCGACGACGTCGGGCCGCCCAGCGAGTCGCGAACCACCGGGCTGCAGCCAGCGCTCGCGCCATGGAAGAGGTGGATGCACCTCACCGCTCGCCTCTGCCGTCCTCAACTTCTTCGACGGCCCTACGAAGGCGGTGGGCCCGTGTTGGGGCCGACCCGACTTCCAGCCCTTGGCAAGTTTGGCCCTCGTGAGCGCCGCGCCGGGCCAGTTGTTGACTGCCGGCGGTGTCGCCGGCGCCCATTCCTGCGCGAGTTTCGTACGCGCCTTCGTCGTCTCCTGGTCCCAGACCACGTCGAAGGACATTCCTGCCCCGGCGCGAGCAGCAACAGCATGTGCAGCGGTGCCGAGCGCGGTACGGAGGCCGCTGCGGCGGAGGTGGCGCCACTGCGGATCCATCCCGTACGCAGCGCGGAGCGGACAGGCTCGGTAGGTCGCCAGCAGAGTCGCCGACACGTACGACGGCGCGGACGGCTGCGGCTGTGGCGTCGAGATCGTCACTGCAGATGCGGCCAGATCGACAGCGGATTGCGGCGGAAGTCGCGAACGTCGCGCCACGTCACGGACTCGAAAGTGTCGCTCGCGAGCACGTGCGCCTCCGCCTGCTCACTGACGAACCAGTCCGGGTCGCACCGCCACAACGGGTGGGCGAGGAGGACGCAGCGGCCGCCCCGGGCGATCGCCGGCACCTCTCCGATCATGCGTGCGTGGGCGCCCCCGAGCGCCGCCGCGGACGGAGCGAGGAGTTCGGTGTTGGCCGGCAAGGATCGGCCCACGGTCAACGCCCCGCCCGCAACGAGCTCGAGAAGGTCGATGGCGAGCCGCCAGTCGAGGTGGGCATGGCGCCGCGAGTTGTCGTATGAGCGGAGGCAGTCCGGGCATGACAGGTCGCACGTCCGGCCGTGACCGGTGTTCTGCCACCGGTCGATCGTGTCCGCAAGGGTCCTGCCCAACAGCGGTTCGAAGACTTCCGGGCGCCCGAGCTCGGCGGCGTAGCCGGCACCGTTCTCGGCCGTGTCCGCGAGGTAGATGGCTGCGGCGACCTGTGACTTTGCGTCGGGCTCCTCGGAGGCCATCAGGGGGACACGGACCGGCACGAGCCCCACGGTGAGCTCGCCGGGATCCAGGTCGAGGACGTCCTTCGCCCCCCTGCGAAGCAGTTCGGCGAGGGAGGTGTAGGCCGCGCGCCCTGAGGGCTGGTCGTGGAGGCCAATGGCGCCAGTTGGGATCGACAGTCGCTTTGGTGTCACGAGCAGGGCATCGGTTACGCGAACTTCGCCGATGGCCTGCAGTCGGAGTGCGCCGGGCTTGCCTTGGCTCGCGAGGATCGTGCCGTCGGAATCTGGCGTGAAAGTGAAACCCTGCTTGAAGTTGTCATTGACGGTGACGAGACGGCTCTGTTCGTACAGTTCGAGGTCGACTGCGAGGAGCGGGTTGAGCGCTGAGAATGCGCCGCCGACGGAGAGTTCGGGTGCCCCCGCCCCGGAGGGCATGTCGCTGTCATCGTTGAACGGCCGGGCCTTGTACGTCGTGCGGAAGCCTCGAGGCTCATAGACGTCGAGCATGGTGAGCGGTCCGAAGCAGGCTTCGCAGACATCGCCCGAGGGACTTAGTTGGCTGCGCCCGCACTTGTCGCACCGGCCGAGAGTCTTCGCGGTGCCAAGCGGGTCGAGCGCCTGGACGCTCTTGCCGAGCGGGCGGTAGCTCGCGAAGCCAGCAACGGTGTGCACCAGACCGTCTTTGACGACCTCGGCGCCGGGTGCGAAGGCGCCGATCGCCATGTCGAGCGAGCGGTCCGCCACAGCATGGTCTGCCAGCCATGTCGTGCTCCTGATCGGTTGATCCCACAGGCTCCGTACGCGGGTTGGGAACCCGAACATCGGCAGGTGGCCGTAGCGCGCCAGTGCGGCGCTGAGCTCGGTGTCCGAGCTGCCAGCCTCGCTCGCGACCACGGCGTCCACGGCGCTCACGAGGTCGCTCTTTACCCAGGAGACGATGTCGTCGACGTGTCCTTCTTCGAGGGGTGTGTGCGCCGCGAGGCGCTCAGCTACGGGCCGGACGCTCTTGTCTGCTGCGAGGAATGCAGCGACGGCGGTTCGGTACTGGTTCCATTCGTGGGTCTGACCGAACGTCCCGTGGTTGCTGCTTGCAGTCCACCGCGGGCCGTCCGGGAGCGTGAGGAAGGCCGCGCGGAGGCATTCCGCGGCGATCACGCGCTGCACGATGCGGCGGCGACTGAGGTCAAGGAACGGCTGCGGCGGGATGTCGCCGGTGATCCTGCCCGGTCGCTGGAAGTAGTACTCGTCGTGGCTTCGATCTCTGCAGAGCGTCAACGCGTAGCTGAAGGCCTGCCTCCCGCGTCCCGCGCGGCCCACGCGCTGCTGGTAGTTGAACCGCTGAGGCGGCATGTTCGCCATCATCGTTGCGCGCAGCGATCCGATGTCGACGCCTACCTCCATCGTCGTTGTGACGGAGAGGACGTCCAGCTCGTCCGGAAGGGGGTGCTCGGTTCTGGTGAACGCGCCCTTGAACCGGCGCTGGCGGCCGCGTTGCTCTGATAGCGGCTTGGTCTGTCCGGTGAGCTCCGCAACTGCCAGGCGGCGCGGGTCCTGGTGCGCGAGCCACGCGTAGTAGTCGTTGAGCTCCTCGTCGAGCGGCTCCTCGACGAGCGGACCACGGTGGCACTGCCTGTTGGCGCAGACACCGCCGCTGGGATGCAGGTGGATGTAGTTGCACTTCTGGCACCGCCAGCGTGTGTCACCTGCGGGGACGACAACGAGCGACGTCGCAGCTGACGCGGTCATGAGGAGCCATCCGGAGACTCCTGCAAGGGCGGCCGGCGTCGCGGCCAGGCGTTCGACCTGCGCGAGCACCTCTTGAGCCGGCGATTCGAGATGGCCAGCTGCGGCTTCCACGAAGCGGCGGACCGGCGCGGGCATCACTGCTTCCGGTTGCACGCCGCCGGCGCTGCTCTCGTCGTGTCGCTTAAGGGTGCCGAGGATGCGGATGACGGAGTCGAACACCTCGCGTTGATGGTGCGCGGATAGGGGTCCGTCGACGCGTTCGAGGTCCGCCACGGTGATGCGAGCGATGCCGACGGACTCGAGGTCGCGTCGGGCGCGGTCGTACATCGCCTCGACGACGGACGCTCGCAGTTGCTTGAGGAGCTTCGCTTGGCCCTGCGCCACGATGTTGCCTGACCACGCGTCTGGCGAGGGGGGCGGGAAGGCCCGGTACCACGGCGTGGTGCCGTGGAGTGTGTCTTCCAGGTAGTGGTTCCACGGGCTAGTGCCGCCGGGATTCACTCCCAAGGCGACCAGCGAGGAGCTCACGCGCTGGAAGAGATCGCCGACCGGCACGGTGACTTGCTGACCGAGCACCTCGTACGCGGCCTCAAGCGCCTGACGCTGCGCTTCCGTGAGATCTTGGCCGTATTCCTGGCTGGCTCTGGCAAGTTTCGCTAGTCCAAGGCCAGCGGCCTTGGCAGCTTCTGGCGTCATCACGTCGAGGAGGGCGGCCGGGTCAGGCGCGCGCCCCACCTCGCGGCGTAGAACCTGGCGTACGAGGTCCCTGTGATGGTTACGGCTCACACCGGCGGCGGTTCGTGCTGCGTCGTCGCGACTGTCGGTGAAGACAATGGTCTTCGCATCGACGATGGCGTCGCGCCCTTCCCGTCCCAGCGCTAGCGAGCGGATCAGTTGCGACAGGTACAGCTCGGTGGCGGCGGCGAGACCCGACGTGTGCGCGCGGATGGGCGAGCGCACCCTGCCTGAACGGAAGGCGGCGCCGTCCTGCTGCTTGGCGTCGAACCCGCAGGACGGACAGCGCGTAGGCAGGGCGGGGACTCGGTCTCCCTCTCCGGCGTTGGCGACTGTGACGGCTACGCCACTGGGCGCTCCGCCGGCGGCGGAATCGAGACAGCCGAGCGCGGGGTCCCACCCGACTGCTTGGAAGGCGAACTTCAGTCCCTGTGCGGTCCAGTCCTTGCCCGGCGGCAGGACGCCGGGACGGTACCACGTGTAGTGCTCCCGCGGGCGGAGGAATACCGGCTTGCCGCTCTGCCACTCATCGATCGGCCCAGGTCCGAGCAGCGTCTGCTGTCCTTGGCGATCGAGAACGTAGCCGCCGAGACTGGCGTCTCCGCACTCGTAGCAGTAGAGCAGTTCGAGCACGCGACTGCCGCATGCCGAGCAGGTGTTGACGGGTGCCGTGTACAGCTTGCCGACTGTGCGGGTTTCGGATGCTTCCTCGACGCCGCTGCAATGACGATTCGAGCAGGCCCACATGCCTCGCGGGGTGCGGACGAACGCGTGCGACCGTATGGGGACGAACGGGCCGGCCGTCGCTGTCGCGGCTGGGGCGTGGGTCGCGAGCCCTTCCAAGACCTTGCGCATGAGCGCGTCCTTGTCGAGCTCGGTTGGGAAGAGCCGCCGAGCGAGGTCACCGACTGGTGTGGCGCGGAGGCGCCCAGATGCGGGGTCGGCGCATGCTCGTGCGACGAGCTGTGAGACTTCTTCAGGGGTACGCGTCCCGTGTTCGACCTCGTCGCGGGAGAGCGGCTTGGGCTCGGGTAGGTGAGCGGGCTCGCCGGGCTCGATCTGGAATCTCTCTCGGCGGACGCCGAAGAACTGCTCGAGGTACTCGAGACCGCCCTGCGATACGTCGAGGGACGCTGACGTGCCGATGATCCGCAGTTGCGGGGAGTCAGGGTCAAGGCCAAGTCGGCGCAGGAGCGAGCGGACGACCATGGCCACTTCGCTTCCCTGCGTGCCGCGGTACAGGTGCAGCTCATCGACGACGAGTGTGAACACGTTGCCGGCGTCCGACTCGAGCCACTGACGCGTCTTGTCGAAGATGGGGGCCTCGAAAGAGCGCATCATGATCGTGTTGAGCATCGAGTAGTTCGTGATCAGCACGTCCGGTGGACTCGCGATCATGTCCCAGCGGGTCAGCATCTCTCCGCCGCGGGGGTCTTGGAACTGACTCAGGTCGATGAGGTCGTCCGACCTCTTGCCCGCAGCAACGGACTTCTCGTTTGCCTCCCGCAGCGCCTCGTACTCCTTCTCGAGGCCGCGCACACCGGCGGCGACTTCAGCCGCTGCGCTCTTTGACGGCTTGACCCCAGATCCTTCCGTGATCCCGGTGTATCGCCCGAACCAGACCGGCGCGTGAGGCGACTGCGCGCGCAGTATCCGCACAGCTCGTCGTAGGCGCGTCATCTGGTCCTCGACCAGTGCGTTTGTCGGATAGAGCACCAGCGTGCGGACGGCCGCTGGACGGCTCTCCGCGTGACGGATCGGTACCCACTGAGGGTCCGCTGCCGACCACCACCAGTTCGCGCCGGCTTGGTGACCCCAGGACCGCGACTCCTCCACCAGCCTGAGCAGGACCGGGAGCAGGAACGACTCCGTCTTGCCGGAGCCAGTTCCCGAGGTGACGACGACGTCGCGAGTACCCAGGGCATGGCGGATGGCCTGGGCCTGGTGCTCTCGAAGCTTCAGGTCTGCCGGGTCAACGGCCGGGAAGACGGCCTGCGCGACCCGGCGCGCCGTGTCGGGGCTGACGCCGACTACTGGCGCCAGGTCCAGAAGAGGGACGACGTTCGGATACGGCAGCACGGGCTCGAGCAGCACCTCGCCCACGAGCGCGCCGGGCTCCTCCAAGAGCGCCCGCCGCTCACGCATCAACGACTCGTCTGCAAGCCAGAACGCCGTGTCGAAGTACTTGAGGTACGCCTCGCGGAGGTCGTCCGCGAGGTGCAGCGGGTTGGTCGGTTCCATGACGGGCACCTATCGCGAGAGAAGCGTGGTGAGCAGGTCGGCCTGCTCCGAGGTGATCGAGGAGTAGACGAGGCAGCGACGCTTGATCTCGCCCCCTGTGAGCGTGGTGGCTCTCGGGAGGATGCCGCTGGCCAGCACAGCGGCTCGCTCGTAGAGCCCTGGTAGGTCCGAGCCGAGCGGGACAGCGAGCAACCCGTGCTTGGCCACGTGCATGACGAGAGATCGTCCGAGCGCGTTCGCTGCGAGGTGCTTCACGAGGTATACGGAGGCCTGCACTGCCTCACCGGCGGTGACATCGTCATCCGAGCGGAAGATGTGCAGCCTCTCGAAACCGCGCGTCAGCCGGTACGCACCTGGAAGCGAGACATCACTCGTCTCGACCCAGGAGGCTGAGTCCACGACGAAGCGTTCCGCCTGGCCGTAGCCGGGCATTGGCCGTCGTGGCAGTTCCGCGGCAACCGCTGACAGCGGCGGTAGTGCGCGAAGCATGTCGTCAGTTGCGTCCCAGACCACGCGCGCGAGCCCGGTTTCCTGCGCGGCCGCGGTGACCGCCGTGGCGTCGACCCCGTCGACGAGGCGACGAGAGGGCTGGCCGTCAGCATGCTCGCGCCGTAGGCGACCTCGGTCCAGGCCAGCGGAGTCGAGCAGGTCGTCAATCAAGGAGTCAGGCCAGAACCCTACGAACTCGACCGAGTCGGAGCCTCGCGGAACGAGGCAGGAGGGCGAGACCTCCCATCGGTCCAATGCGCCATCGGCGGCACGCTCGATGGCGACGTGGCCGAGTGCCTCGAGGCGGCCCGGAAAGCCGTTCGTGAAAAGCGCGCTGCCGTCGATCTGGGACGCGATGGACGTTAGGCCAGCGGCTTTCCCCCCACCCAGGTGCATGATCGCGTCGAGGGCAGCGTCCCAGAGCCGCCCCTGCGCGTGTTCGACGGGCGGCAGGGCGGCGACCTCGACGTGGCCGCTATCGCCGGCCACAGGCTTCCTCTGTGCATGCCTAGGGATCCAGCCCGGCGATCGCTTGACCAGTCCGCAGTACTTGCAAACGCCGTCGATGTACTTCGGCTGCCAGCCGCCCATGAACGTCGGATACACGAGGTAGTGGGCGCCGGTCACGACGCACGACTTGGGGTCTGGCGTGCCGATGCGTACGACAGGGGCGGGCGGCGACTCGCCCTTCGGCTTCCACACCAACGACCTCGCCGCCTTAGAGATGGCAGCTGGTCGCGCCGGGTTGTCGCCCTCCGCGGCTGCCCCGTCGATGAACACGTCAGGCACGACTCCGTCGAGTTCGCGGGCCGTGAGCATTGCTACGGGTCCGCCGGGGCTGGTGAGCCCGTAGACCAAGCGTGGGGCCAGCTCCCAGCCCGGATCTGTCTCGTCCGCCGAGCGGAGCCTGACCGTTGCCTGCTGGAGTGGAGACTTTGCCTCGCCCGCGAACAATGCGACTCCGTAGTCGCCGACGGGCAGTCCGGCATGAGCCAGATCTACGACGAGTGCACCACCTTCACTCGTCCATCGGTGCAGCTCGTTCTTACGGTCATCGCCATCGCTGAGAACGATCGAGAGGTGGGCTGCCGATTCCACTGATGCCCTGAGTTCTGGTGGTGCGACAACAGACCACTTGCGGATCCGCGAAGGGATCCTCATGCCGCCAGCGATGGTGAGCTGGTCGCGGGCCAGCGGCACGAGTTCGTTGTACGGGGTGCCTCCACCGGGTGAGCTGAACAGCTGCACGTCTGAGACGAGCGCCCATCCTTCAGGTAGGCCGGCGAGATGCGTGTGGACGGTGAAGCCCGGACGTGCGCACGTCTCAAGGATCTTCACGACGTTCGCGGCGATCGGACGCCCACTTGCCGACGTGCGCACGAGCACCATGCTGTCGACGTTGAGCTGCAGGCGCTCCGCCTCGACGTAGGCGGCCTGGAGCTCGTCAAGCACTAATGGCACGACGCTCCTGGGATGGTGCAGCATCGGCCGGTCAACGGCGGCCACGGTGCGGAGCCTGACTACGCCCTCAAGCACAGAGCTGACGTCGATGTCGCCTGAATAGCTCGTCCGCCAGACGTTCGCCGCTGCCGGCACGAAGCCAACGGGCATCCACTGACCGTTGGCTGACTCCACCTCCACGCCGGAGGCGACGTCGTCATCCGCGGCCGCGCGGACTGTGAGCGCAAGGTCGAGGCTCTCTCCCATGAAGCCCCGCCGTAGCTGCGCCATCAGGGCAGTACGTTGGACGGACGAGGCCAGCGGCGTCTGTCCGACCTCGACCGTGCCGTCCCATCCGGCAAGCTCGACTGCAGCGACCGTCGCGATGCGTTCCCTTGCTGATCCCCTACCCCACAGCTTCTTCAGCAACGCCGAGATGGGGCAGGACTCGCTCGCGAACCAAGCGTCGAGATACCGCTCCAGCGCTTCCGGAGCCATCTCACTCCCCGCGGGCAGGCCGTACTGCGCGAAGAAGGTGGGGAACCTTCTCCGGTCGCCCTCGCGCACCAACGCCTGCGAGACCGGGAGACCGACGTAGCGAAAAGACAACGAGTAGGCGGTGGGCGTCCCCCGCCGACCTTCGAGTCGCTCCAACCATCGGTTCAGGTCGCCCCAGAGCTGCTCGGCGCGAGCCATGTACTGCGAGCGCACGTTGTGAGAGTCGGCGGGCAGTCCTAGCAAGGTGCTCAGACGCGCGTAGTACGCGTTCTGGCTGAATCCGTCATCCGCTGCCCCCATCTCCTCCGCTGCCAGCACGGTGAGGGCGAGGAAGCCAAGGCCCGGAGGTGCGGCTTCGACCTCCCGTGATAGGCGCCAAGCGTCTTCGCGCCGCATCAAAGGAGTCAGCGAGAACGGGCCACCTGCAGACGTCACACCTAGGACGGCCTCCCGTAGGCCGTCTCGCGCATTGCCTTGATAGCCCGCCTGGGCGGCGATCGCGGCGAGCACATCCGCTTCAAGGTCGAGATACGCCGGCACGGCATCGGCTGTCTCGGGATACACGACCTTGGCGATTGCAGCCGTCCAGCGCTCGTATTCCAGCCACTCCTCGCCCACCGCTACTCCCACCGTGTCGATCTCCGATGCCAGGATGGTGGACCCAACCGCTGACATGGAAGGCTTGCGATCGGCTATTCCAGGCCTCGATCCGCCGTAAGGCTGGACAAGTCACCCGTTGCGCGTACAGGGCAGGGGAGGATTTCAGGTCGCGATCCTTAGCCGAAAGCCTTACCACTACGACACCGCGTCCGTGATCGTGGGGCTGTGACGTTCAACCGACCTCGGCGTGCGGGATCGCGGCCGGAAGGACCTCGCGTGCCCCGAGTACGAAACGGTCGCGAGTTCGGGCGCGCGACCTGGTCCACCCCCACGCTCGTGCGTCTCGACGGTCCGACGACCTCCGGCACCCCTCCCGGCCACCGCACTCGAAGCGGCGGTACGCGAGGCGGTCTGCGTCGTGCATTGCACCGCGACCCCCTCGACGGCGACGTTGAACGGACACTCCGCCTCGCCAGCTGACCGACGTCCCGACGTTCGCGACGACGCTGCCGTCGACGCCGAGATCACCATCGACCAGGTCGCGGCCTATCTGGCGATCCAGTCCACCAAAGTGGGCCGGTGTCCGCCCCAGGCGCCCGCTCCCCACTTGGTCCGGCTCAGCGAGTACTTCCGCCTCGTGGCTGCCCGCGTCGTGGCCGACTGCCGCTTCGGGTGCGCACGGCGGGCCAATGAGCGGCGATCCGTAGAGGGCCCCGCAACGGCGAAGGGCCCCACGTCCGCATGATCTTGCGGGTGGGACCCTTCGACTGGCGGTAGCGGTGGGATTTGAACCCACGGTGGACTTTCACCCACACACGCTTTCGAGGCGTGCTCCTTAGGCCGCTCGGACACGCTACCTCGCGGAGAAGAGTACCCGGTCGGAGCCGCTGCACCGAATCGGCCCCTCGGCGGACCGCGGCTTACCGTGGGGACGTGAGCGATGCCGTCCTCGACCCCGCAGGCACCCTGGCCGACGTGGTCGACGTGCTGCGCGGCCGACGCCTCGCCGTGCTGACCGGGGCGGGCGTCTCGACAGACTCGGGGATCCCCGACTACCGCGGCCCGGACTCGCCGCCGCGCACGCCGATGACGTTCCAGCAGTTCACGGGCGACGACCGGTTCCGGCGGCACTACTGGGCCCGCAACCACGTCGGCTGGCGGCACGTGGGCCGCACGCAGCCGAATGCCGGGCACCTCGCGCTCGCGCAGATGGAAAGCGATGGGACGGTGCTCGGCCTCATCACGCAGAACGTCGACCTGCTGCACGAGGCCGCGGGCTCGCGGAATGTCATCGACCTGCACGGACGCTACGACCGCGTGGTCTGCCTCGGCTGCCACCGCGTGATCCCGCGCACGGAGCTGGCCCAGCGGCTCGAGGAGCTGAACCCGCACTTCGCCGACGAGGTCGCCGACGTCGAGATCGCGCCCGACGCCGACGCCGTCATCGAGCGGACGAGCCACTTCGTCGTCGCTGACTGCGCGGTGTGCGACGGGATGCTCAAGCCGGACATCGTCTACTTCGGTGAGACCGTCCCGCGTGAGCGGGTCGAGCGGGCGTACGCGATGGTCGACGACGGCGACGCGCTGCTGGTCGCCGGCTCGTCGCTCCAGGTCCAGTCGGGGCTGCGGTTCGTGCGGCACGCGGCGCAGACGGACAAGCCGGTGGTGATCGTCAACCGCGGCACGACCCGCGGCGACCGCCACGCGACGGTCACGCTGCACGCCGGCACGTCGGAGACCCTGACCGCCCTCGCATCGACGCTCTGACGAGCGACCCGCCGCGCGGACGGAGTCCCGCCCGACGGGGTCAGCGGTCCTTCAGCGCTGCGAGGGTCCCCGGACGGACGAGCGCGGCGACGGTGACGACGGCCAGACCTACCGCGCCCGCGAGCGCACCTCCGCGCGTCACCGACGAGAGCGCGACCCCGAGCGGGGTGTCGACCGCGGCGACCGCCACCGACGCCGCCAGTGCAGCGCCCCAGAGCACGCCGAGCACGGCGACGCTCGCGCCTTCGACCCACCGGATGAGGACGCCGCCCGCGTAAGGCACGCCGAGCGACGCGTACAGCGCGGCGCGGCCCCTCCGGGTCCAGGCGACGACGAGCCAGAGCAGCCCGACGACGGCGCCCGCAGCGCCGGCGATCCACCGCGTCGGGCGTCCGTCCCAGGCCGCGACGGGGTCCTGCGCGAAGGCGCCGGCAGGCAGCCGGTCCGAGACCGCGACGGCGGAGTCGGGGCGCTCCCCGAGGAGTGCGGGGAGCGCGGCGCGGACGTCCTCGCGGTACTGCGCGTCCACCTGCACGAAGCAGTGGTCGACCTCGCCGGTCGGCGCCTGCAGCAGGAGGATGCCGGTCGACGCGCCTTCCGACAGGCGCTCGAGGTTCGACACGGCGGCGACGGTCAGGACGGCCGACGGCGCACCGACGTGGTCGGCGTCCTCGGCTTCGATCCGGAGCCGCGAGCCTTCCTGCCAGAGCCACCTCTCGCTCACGACGGTCGACGCCACCACCTCGTCGCCGCCGACTCCGTCGACTCCGAGGATGTCGAGCACACCGGCCGTCGCGGTGACGATCGTCTGCTGCGACTCCGGGCGGCCGACGAGCCGGACGGCACCGGGCTCGACGCTCACTCCCGCGGCGGCCGTGACGCCCGGGACCGCTTCGAGCGACGCACAGAGGCCCGCGTCGAGCTTGCCCTCGCTCTGCCGCTGCACCACGAGGAGGTTGCCCCCGGAGTCGAGGTACTCGCGCTCGGCGGCGAGGATGCGTGCCCCGGTCACCACGTCGGCGACCAGTGCGCCGCCGACGACGAGCGTGGAGATCGCGACCACGCCCGCGAACAGCAGTGCGCCGTCGCGGACGTTGGCGAGCCCCTCACCGAACGATGCTGAGGCCCGCCAGCGGCGACCGACCGACGTCCAGGACCGTGCGCGAACCTGGGTCTGCGTCATGCCGCGACCACCATCCCGTCGACGATCTGCACCACGCGGTCGCACCGGTCGGCGACGTGCGGGTCGTGCGTCACCACGACGACGCCGGCGCCGCCCGCCGTCGAGAACAGCGCGTCAAGGACCACGTCGGAGCTGGCGCGGTCGAGCTGACCGGTCGGCTCGTCGGCGAGGAGGAACGGCCGACCGGCCGCCAGCGCACGAGCGATGACGACGCGCTGCACCTCTCCGCCCGAGAGGAGACGGGCCGGATCGGCCGCTCGCACGCCGAGCCCGACGGCGGTGAGACGCTCCATCGCCTCGGCGCGCGCTTGGACCCGCGGCATCCCCCGGGTCAGCGCCCCGACAACCACGTTGTCGAGGGCCGAGCGCTCGGGCAGCACGTTCACGGTCTGCAGGATCCAGGCGGAGACGTCCGGCAGCCGGACGCTCAGCCCCTCCACGAACGCGCGGCCGGCGTCGGGACGCACCAGCCCGCCGAGCACGGCGAGCAGCGTCGACTTCCCCGACCCGGAGGGCCCGAGGATCGCGACGCTCTCGCCCTGGTCGACGACGAGGTCAGCCCCCACGAGCACCGGCTGTGGCGACCGGGGGTACCGCACGACGACGTTCGACGTTACAAGCCGCACGCGACCTCCAACGTGATCCGGCCGGGGTTGGCCACGACCTCCGCGAGCGCCGTCTCGGCCGGGAGGTGAACCGTGCCGACGCCGCCTCCGACCGGCTGGACGACGACCGGCTCGGCGTCGGCCGACGAGTACGCGCACAGCGACCCGTCGGCGCCCTGCACGAGCGCGGACGCGGGCACGACGGCCACCTGCTGCGCGTCGACGGCACGGACCTGCGCGACCCCCTCGAGCGCCGGCGCGAGCGCGCCGCGCACCAGGTCGACGTCGGTCTGCGTCGTGACGGTGCCGGAGCCGGGGGTGTACGGCACGACGACCGTCCCGACGACGAGCTCCGCGGAGTCGCCGAACTGACCGGTCGGCGAGATGCCGCCCTGCGGCTCGGTGACCACGACCGCGGCGTGGCGGGCAGGCGCGCGCAGCACCGGTGCTCCGGGAGCGACCTGCGCTCCGACAGGTGCCAGCGACTCCGCGACCGTGAGCGCGTCCGGGCCCACCCACACGATCGTCGAAGGCTCGAACGTGCTGACGCCCTTGCCGAGCCCCGCGTCGACGTTGAACCGTTCGACGGCTGCCCGCATGCCCCGTCCGTACGTCCCGTCGACGGCTCCGCGGTAGTAGCCGGTGGCGGCCAGGAACTCCTGGACGCGCGTGACGTCGGCGCCCGCGTCACCGACGCCGATGCTCCGCCAGGGTGGTGCCGACGACGTGAGCGCACGCAGCGGACGGTCGTCGACCCTCATGACCTCGACGCCGTCGTCGAGCACGGCACCCGCGACGGGTCCGGCGGTGACCGTGCCCGTCGCCGAGGTGGCGACCTCGCGACCGGGCGCGTCGCCGAG
This sequence comes from Cellulomonas septica, assembly GCF_012396155.1. Taxonomy (GTDB): domain Bacteria; phylum Actinomycetota; class Actinomycetes; order Actinomycetales; family Cellulomonadaceae; genus Cellulomonas; species Cellulomonas septica. The sequence goes on from NZ_JAAXOY010000003.1 coordinate 27,524, forward strand.
CTCCACGGTGACCGCGGCCTGTGCCCGGACCTCCTGCTGGGTGACGGCCACGACGACGGGCGCGACGTCCGCTGCCGCCTGCGTCGGGTTGTCGGCGCGCGCGACCAGGGCCCAGGCGCCGAGGACGAGGACGGGCACGACGAGAAGGACCGTCAGCAGGAGCCAGGGCGCAGCGGAGCCGTCGTCCGACGTGCGGGGTCGGGCCGCGCGTGCGCCCGCCACTCGGTGCTCGGTCGGCTCGCTGGAGGGGCCTGCACCGTCGGACGGCCTCGACCCCTTCGACGCAGCGCCGGTCGAGGCGGTCACCCCTGCCACGTCGGGTACCCGATCTCGAGCACGCAGTCCGACTTCTCCGTCTCGAGCAGACGGAACGCCTTGTCGAGGAGGTCGTCGAACGACTCGTCCTCGGCCCAGTCGACGCCGTACTTGGTGAGGCACGTCCGGAGTGCCGGCGTCAGCGCCTCCGCCCGTCGGTCCTCGAAAGCCCTCACCTCGGGTCCGGTGGCTTGCCAGAACGCGTCGACGAGGCCCGCGTATCGCTCGTAGCACTTGTCCGCGTCCGCCAGGACGGTGTCGTCGTCGTTGGGCACCGTGATGGAGTAGACGATCTGGGTCTTTCCTTCGCGCATCTGCGGCCCTTCCACGTCGATGACGGCACCCGTGCCGCGCATGCATTCGAGCGCCTTTCCGATCGCCCGCTCGTATTCCGCGTAGTCGACGGATCGATCAGCCAGAATCTCCGCCTGAAGGTCGTCGTAGCGGTCGTCGTGCGATTGTTCGACCACCGTGTCGATGAGGGTCGTCTCCGGGTCGACGCTCGCCGACGGGGCAGGAGCGCCGCCCGCTGGCCTGTCGGAATCGGCCGCGGAGCACGCTGCACAGGCAGCCGCGATCGTCAGGGCGACGACGGCGGCACGCACCGAAGGGGCACGTCGGGTCACACGTCTTCCTCTCTCTTGGAGGGCGTGCGGGCCCGTGAGAACGCCACGGGCCCGCACGCACCGACGGTCAGGAGTAGCGCTCCCAGTACTTGAGCTGCTCGTAGTAGGCACGGTGGTGGCCGTTGAGCACGTCGTTGCCGTACGCGGCGGCGCGCCCGTCGCCCGTCTTGACCGACCAGGGGGTCCACGTCGTCGCCGCCGAGCCCGCACGGACACCCGCCCGTGCTCGCGTCGTCACGCAGCCCATGATCGTGTCGGTGTAGGCCATGTACGAGGTGTGGTTGGCCGCGGTGATACTGCAGTACGCGCCCGCCGAGGCGGACGGTGCCACCGCGACGGCACCAGCGCCCGCGACCAACGCGGCACTCGCGAGCGCGATCATTCGATTCCTCATGCGACTTCCTCTTCCGTGAGGTGGAATCTGACGACGCGGACGCTAGCAAGGAATGACGACATGCATTGATGCAGGTTTTCTCGTCACCGCAGATGTGAATTCAGCGCAAAGGCACTTGACCCTAGCGCACGACGTCAAGGCCGCGGCGGTTATCCACAGGCCGATCTCGTCGCCCCGCGCCATTACAACGTTGCGTTCTTCACCAGTTGACGCGGATGGCACGGCCCCCGCGGCGGCGGGTGGTTTGTCCACAGCCTTCGGCAGGCTCGCAGATCGTGTCCGCGATGCGAGACGGAGGGCAGCCGCCGCTCCCCGGACGCTCAGCGGACGACGTGGCCGTCGCGGTGGGTCTCGAAGAAGCGCTGGAGGAGCAGGCCGCACTCGTCGGCGCGCACTCCCCCGACGACCTCGACGCGGTGGTTGAGGCGGCGGTCGCGGACGACGTCCCACTGCGACCCGCACGCGCCGGCCTTCGGGTCCCACGCGCCGAGCACCAGGCGGGGGATGCGGGCCAACACGGTCGCCCCTGCGCACATCAGGCAGGGCTCGAGGGTGACGACGAGCGTGCAGTCGTCGAGACGCCAGCGGCCCAACCGGTCCGACGCGGCACGGAGCGCGATCACCTCGGCGTGGCCGGTGGGGTCGTCGGTGGCCTCGCGGACGTTGCGGCCGCGGGAGACCACGTCGCCGTCGGGGCCGAGCACGACTGCGCCGACGGGCACGTCGCCGGTCGCGACGGCACGGCGGGCCTCGTCGAGCGCGAGGCCCATCGCCCATGCGTCGGCGGGCTGCACCGCCCGCCGGGGACCGTCCGTCATGCTCGCCATGATGACGCAGCACACGCTCCCCGCGGGGACCTTCGCCACGTCCACCAGGTGGGACTGCCGGTAGGTTGTGCGCATGCGCCTGCACGTCGCGGACCACCCGCTCGTCGCCCACAAGCTCACGGTCCTGCGGGACAAGGGCACGCCCTCGCCGACGTTCCGGCAGCTCGTGGACGAGCTCGTCACGCTCCTCGCGTACGAGGCGACGCGCGACGTGCACGTCGACACCGTGGAGATCGAGACGCCCGTGACGACGACGACCGGCGTCAAGCTGGCCGATCCGCGTCCTCTGGTCGTGCCGATCCTGCGCGCGGGCCTCGGGATGCTCGACGGCTTGACGCGGCTGCTGCCGACCGCGGAGGTCGGGTTCCTCGGGATGCAGCGCGACGAGGAGACGCTCGAGGCCGTCACGTACGCGAACCGGCTGCCCGACGACGTGTCCGGCCGGCAGTGCTTCCTGCTCGACCCGATGCTCGCGACCGGCGGCACGCTCGTCGCGGCGATCGACTACCTCCTGGCCCGCGGGGCGCGCGACGTCACGGCCGTGTGCCTGCTCGCGGCTCCCGAGGGGCTCAAGGTCGTCGAGGAGTTCGTGGGCGACCGGGCCGACGTGAAGGTCGTCGTCGCGGCGGTCGACGAGCGGCTCAACGAGAAGGCGTACATCGTCCCGGGCCTCGGCGACGCGGGCGACCGGCTCTACGGGATCGTCTGACCCTCCTCGACCCCGTCGGGCGACACGACCTCGGTCCGGTGCGCGCGGCGACGGCCGACTGATTCGCGACGCGTACCCGCTCTGGCGGCTTCCGCATCCTGAGACACCACGGTCGACCCCTTGGGCAGCACGGCTCCCGGTGCGAGCATCGCGCCTCGTCGACGGCTCGGGGGACGCAGTCGACGCACGCGCTGCCGGACCACCCGCCGGTCTGGGGGACCCGGGAGGTCCGGCAGCGCGACACCCGCGCACCGGACACCGAGCGGTCGCGCTCCGTGTGCGGCGACGAGCAAGCACCGCTGAGGGCGGGCGACACGCAGGGGCGACACCCCGGGGACCGGCCGGCTCGGGTCGCCGCGCCGACGACCCCGGCCTACCGTCGAGGGCATGCGCATCGCGATCGCCGGCGGGCACGGGAAGGTCGCGCGCCTGCTGTCGCGCACGTTGGCGGCACGGGGTGACGTCCCCGTCGCGCTGATCCGGCAGCTGGGCCACGTCCAGGACGTCACGGAGGACGGCGCCGAGGCGGTCGTCCTCGACCTGGAGCGCTCGAACGCACGCGACGTCGCCGAGGCGATCGCGGGTGCGGACGCCGTGGTGTTCGCGGCGGGTGCGGGTCCCGGCAGCGGTGCCGAGCGGAAGGACACGGTCGACCGCGGCGCGGCCGCGCTGCTGGCCGACGGCGCCGAGCTGGCGGGCGTGCGGCGGTACGTGCTGGTGTCGTCGATGGGGGCGTCGTCGGAGCCGCCGCCCGGGACGGACGAGGTGTTCGCGGCCTACCTGCGCGCGAAGGGTGCGAGCGAGGAGGACCTGCGGTCGCGCGACCTCGACTGGACGATCGTGCGCCCGGGCGGGCTGACCGACGACGACGCGCAGGGCCGCGTGCAGCTCGACGCGCACGTGCCGCGTGGCTCGATCCCCCGCGCGGACGTCGCCGACGTGCTCGCCGGGGTCCTGCACGCGCCGCTGACGGCCGGGCTGGTCCTCGAGCTCACCGAAGGCGTCGTGCCGGTCGATGCGGCCGTCGCCGCGGTGGTCGAGCCGGCGGACTGAGCGCCGAGCCGCGCAGGCGGCGCGTCAGCGGGGGATGCTCGCCGAGGACACGACGGGCTCCGTGCGGAGCGTCACGACGCCGATCAGGTACTGGTCGCCGTTGGTCGTCGCGGACAGCGACGACACGTCGCCCGAGAGCGTCGCGGGCACGAACGCCTTGGCGTCGACGCCGAGCGAGTTGGGCCACCGCCAGCCGTGCGCGGTCGAGTCGAACGCGTTGTTGACGCCGGAGCCGGGCGCGGTGCCGTCCCAGCGGACCGGGATCAGGGGGCGGTTGCCGTCGAGCAGCAGCCGGTCGCCGACGGCGGTCCGGTCGCCCTCCCACGCGACGACGCCGATGCGGGCGCTCGTGCCGGCGCGGGCGGCGAACTCGAAGACGGGCGGGGTCGCGGTCGTGCCGATCCACGCGGCGCCGTCGTAGACGGTGACGTTGGAGTCGGTCGACGGGTCGGCGTACACGACGACGAGCGACCAGCCGGCGTAGTAGGACCGGTTGGGGTCCTTGCTGGTGGCGCGGACGGCGATGTCGGCGACGGACCACATGCCCCCGCCCTGGGCGGCCACCAGGTCGGTCACGTCGACGAACGACTGGTAGTAGGCCCGTCCGGCGTTGTCGGTGAGGCGGTCGACGTCGCCGTCGGCGGCGCGCAGCGTCTGGTAGGCGGTCGCGGGGCCGCGGAACCGGACGACCGCGGGGTCGCCGCTCCAGGTGTCACCGGGGCCGATGTTGGCGGACCAGTAGAGGCCCGCGAACGCGATCTGGCGGCCGGCGGGCACGTCGAGCTGCGTGAACGACGACGTCCTGACGGCGGGGCGGGTGCCGTTCGCGCCGGGCAGGTCGGGTCCCTCGTCGAGCTCGACCATGTCGAAGCTGTTGTTGTCGCGGTCGCCGTTCTGCAGCGCGGGCACGCACGTCGTGAGCGTGGTGCGGCACGTGAGCAGCGGTGCGCCGACCTCGGTGACGGCCCAGCCGCCCTCGAACCGGGCGCGCGGGCTCAGGCCCGCGGACGAGGTGCTGACGTCGGTCGAGGCGCTGACCGCCGCGGCGCCGGGCGCCTGCGCGGCGACGACGAACG
>NZ_JAAXOY010000030.1 GCF_012396155.1 Cellulomonas septica
AGGGACGCCCACGCGGCCTCCGCCACCAGCACCGAGCTCACGGGGTCGAGCTGCCCCGACGTCGCGAGACCCGCGGCGACGGTCGCCCGGCGCAGCAGCTGGGCCTCGACGACCGCGCGCGACGCGGCGACCTTGCGGTGCAGGCGGTCGAGCCGCGACGCCGCGACCCATGCCCACCACAGGCCGAGCGCCACCACCAGGACGACGACGACCGTGACCTCGGACCAGCTCACCGCTCACCCCACGACCGGCGCAGCTCGAGGAGTCGCGCACCCCGCACCGACGACGGGTCCTCGCCGACCGGCGCGTCCCGTCCGGCGACGACCATCTCGTACACCGCGTGCACCTGGTCGGTCACGACCGACCAGTCGTACCGCCGGACCGACGTGCGCGCGGTCTCGACGACGCGGGCGCGCAGGTCCGCGTCCCGCAGCACGCGCACGAGCGTGCGCGCGAGGTCCTCGCTGTCGCCCGTGCGGAACAGGACGCCCGCGGCGCCGTCGTCGAGGACGCGCGAGAACGCACCGAGGTCGCTCGCGACCACCGCCGTGCCCGCGCTCATCGCCTCGACGAGCACGATGCCGAAGCTCTCGCCGCCCGTCTGGGGCGCGCAGTACACGTCGACGGACGCGAGGAGGCGCGCCTTGTCCTCGTCCGAGACCCCGCCGAGGAACTCGACGGCGCCCGCGCGGTCGCCCAGCACCTCGCGCGCCTGCTCCGGCCCGGAGTCGCCACGGCCGGCGACCAGGAACCGCGCGCCCGGCAGCTCGTCGAGCACGCGTCCCACGGCACCGAGCAGCACGGGCAGGCCCTTGCGCGACTCGTCGAGCCGGCCCAGGAACGCGACCGTCGGGGCGGTCGACGTGCCCGTCCAGCGCGCGTCCGGGCGCGCCTGCGCGAACGCGTCGACGTAGACCCCGTTCGGGATGACGACCGCGTCGCCGCCGAGGTGCTCGACGAGCGTCCGGCGCGCGTCCTCCGACACCGCGATGCGCGCGGAGATCTTCTCGAGCGACTGCCGGACCAGCGGGTACGCGACCTGCATCGAGCGCGACCGCACCTGCGACGTGTGGAACGTCGCGACGACGGGTCCGTCGGCGATCCACAGCGCGAGCATGCTGAGGCTGGGCGTCACGGGCTCGTGCAGGTGCAGCACGTCGAACTGCCCCGCGGCCAGCCACTTGCGCACGCGCGCGGCGGTCATCGGGCCGAACGTCAGGCGCGCGACCGAGCCGTTGTAGCGGACGGGCACGGCCTTGCCGGCGGCCGTGAGGTACGGCGGGACGGGCGTGTCGTCGTCGGCGGGCGCGAGGACCGAGACCTCGTGACCGCGCGCCAGGAGGGCCTCGGCGAGGTCGCGCACGTGGAACTGCACGCCGCCGGGCACGTCGAACGAGTACGGGCAGACGATCCCGACGCGGAGCCGGCGCCCGTCGCCGCGCCCCCGGCCCAGCCTCACGACCCGCCCTCGGACGCCGCGACCGTGGCCGCGTACCGGGCCGGGTCGAGGTCGTCGACGAACACCCGCTGCAGCATGTGCCAGTCCTGCGGGTACTGCCGGATGCCGTCGGCCAGGGCGTCGACCCACGCCTGCGTCATCACGCGGATCTGCTCCGCCCGGGGCAGGCCCTCCGGCACGGGCACCACCGGGCTGAACTCGATCGTGACGCCCCACGGCGAACCGGCGGCCCGGCGCCGGGCGCCGCGCAGCCGCTCGTAGCGGACCAGGACGGGGAACAGCGGGACGCCCGTCGACACCGCGAGCGCCGCCGGCCCGGCCGCGACGCGTGCGCGGTGCCCGAACAGGTCGACCTCCACGCCCTTCGCGGTGAGGTCACGGTCCGCGAGCAGCGGGATCACGGCGGCGCTGCCGCGTGCGGCGCGGATGAGGTCGCGGAACACGTCGCCGCCGCCGGACAGCGGGATGATCCGCAGCCCGATGCTCTCGCGGAACGCGACGAACTCCTGGAACAGCTCCTCGGGCTCGAGGCGCTCGGCGACCGTCGTCACGGGTGCGAGGTGCCGGGTGGCCCAGGCACCCGCGAGGTCCCAGTTCCCGACGTGGCCCAGCGCCATGAGGATCGGGCCGTCGGCGTCGAGGTACGGCTGCGCCCGCTCGCGGTGCACGGCGCGCACCCGGGCGTCGACCTGCTCCTGCGAGACGCCGACCAGCGCGAACGCCTCGGTGAAGTAGCGCATGTAGGAGCGCATGCCGGCGCGGCTCAGCCGCCGCAGCGCGCGCGCGTCGAGGTCGGGCCGGGCGCGACCGAGGTTCTTCTCGAGACGCCGGACCCCGCCGCCGCGGCGCAGCCAGGTCACGTCGGCGGCGAGCCGCGCGGCGCCCCGCAGGACGGGGCCGGGCACCTTGCCGGCGTACCGCCATGCCAGCCGGTAGAGACGGGCGACGTCGACGCTCACTCGGTCACCCCGACGGCCTGGCGGTGCACCTTCGCCATCCGCTGCACGACGGTGACCGCCGACGCGACGGCGAGGAGCCCGAGGACGACGGTCAGCACGGCGGTCGGTGCTCCGAGCCCGACGGCGGCGGTCGCGACGAGCGCGACGAGCAGGCGGTCCGCGCGCTCCGCGATGCCGCCGGACGCGGTCATGCCGAGCCCCTCGGCACGTGCACGGGCGTAGGGCACGACGGAGCCCAGGACGAGGCAGGTGAGCGCGAGCACGGCCGTGACCTCGTCGTCGCCGCGCCCGAAGAACCACAGGACGAGACCGGCGAAGATCGCGCCGTCGCCGAACCGGTCGAGCGTCGAGTCGAGGAACGCGCCCCACGGCCCGGAGCGGCCGGACTGCCGCGCCATGACGCCGTCGAGGGAGTCGGTGAGCGCGAACAGCCCGATGAGCAGCGCGCCGAGGAACAGGTGGCCGGTCGGGAAGGCCCACAGCGCCGTGACCACCACGACGAGCGTGCCGGCGATCGTCACCGCGTCGGGCGAGACCCCCAGGCGCAGCAGCGCGGACGCGAGGGGCGTGAGGACGCGTTGCATCGCGCCCCGGAGTCGGTTCAGCACGTGCCGGTCATCCCTTCGCGTCCACGTCGGCGCCGGTGCCGCCGGTCCCGGCGCCCGGCCACGCCGCCGCGAGGCGTGCCCGCGTGTCGCCGAGCAGCTCGGGCAGCGCGCGGCTGCGCCCGACGATCGGCAGGAAGTTCGAGTCGCCGCCCCAGCGCGGGACGACGTGCTGGTGCAGGTGGGCGGCGATCCCGGCGCCGGCGACGTCGCCCTGGTTCATGCCGAGGTTGAAGCCGTGCGGACCCGACACCGCACGCAGCACGCGCATCGCCGTCCGCGTGAGCGCGGCGACCTCGGCGACCTCCGCGTCCGTGAGGTCGGTGTAGTCGGCGACGTGGCGGTACGGGCAGACGAGCACGTGACCGGAGTTGTACGGGTACAGGTTCATGACGACGTAGGCGGTCTCGCCGCGCGCGACGACGAGCCCGTCCTCGTCGGACAGCGCGGGGATGCGGCAGAAGGGGCACCCGGGGCCGGCGTCCGCGTCGGTGGGCTTGTCCTGCCCGCCGATGTACGCCATGCGGTGGGGCGTCCAGAGCCGCTCGAACCCGTCCGGGACGCCCGCGAGGTCGCCCGGCTCGTCGGTCCCGGCGGCGCCGGAGGCCGCGACGACGTCGTCGTGCGCGGCCCCGGCGCCGGGGTCGGTGGTGCTCACCGGTCAGACCTGCGCGCGCTCGCGCACGGCCGTGACGATCCGCTCGACCGCCTCGGCGACGGGCACGCCGTTGTCCTGGCGGCCGTCGCGGTACCGGAACGAGACGGCGCCCGCGTCGGCGTCCTCGCCGCCCGCGATGAGCACGAACGGGATCTTCTGCGTCGACGCGTTGCGGATCTTCTTGCCGAACCGGTCGTCCGAGCGGTCGATCTCCGCCCGGATGCCCTCGGCGCGCAGCTGCGCGACGACCTGCTCGAGGTACGGCTCGAACGGCTCGGCGACGGGCACGGCGAGCACCTGGACCGGGGCGAGCCAGGCCGGGAACGCGCCCGCGTAGTGCTCGGTGAGGACCGCGAAGAACCGCTCGATCGACCCGAACAGCGCGCGGTGGATCATGACGGGCCGCTGACGCGAGCCGTCGGGCGCGGTGTACTCGAGCTCGAAGAGCTCGGGCAGGTTGAAGTCGAGCTGGATGGTCGACATCTGCCAGGTGCGCCCGATGGCGTCCTTGGCCTGCACGGAGATCTTCGGGCCGTAGAACGCGGCGCCGCCGGGGTCCGGCACGAGGTCGAGGCCGGACGCCTCCGCGACCTGGCGCAGCGTCTCCGTGGCCTCCTCCCAGACGTCGTCCGACCCGACGAACTTGTCGGGGTTCTTGGTCGACAGCTCGAGGTAGAAGTCGTCGAGGCCGTAGTCCTTGAGCAGGTCGAGCACGAAGGTGAGCAGGCTGGTCAGCTCGTCCTTCATCTGCTCCTTGGTGCAGTAGATGTGCGCGTCGTCCTGCGTGAACCCGCGCGCGCGGGTCATGCCGTGGATCACGCCGGACTTCTCGTACCGGTAGACCGTGCCGAACTCGAACAGCCGCAGCGGCAGCTCGCGGTAGGACCGGCCGCGCGAGCGGTAGATGAGGTTGTGCATCGGGCAGTTCATCGGCTTGAGGTAGTAGTTCTGCCCCTGCCGCTTGACGTTCCCCTCCTCGTCGAGCTCCTCGTCGAGGTGCATCGGGGGGTACATGCCGTCGGAGTACCAGTCGAGGTGCCCGGAGAGCTGGAACAGCCGCTCCTTGGTGATGTGCGGGGTGTTGACGAACGAGTACCCCGACTCGACGTGCCGCTTGCGCGAGTACGCCTCCATCTCCATGCGGATGAGGCCGCCCTTGGGGTGGAACACCGCGAGCCCGGACCCGATCTCGTCCGGGAAGGAGAACAGGTCGAGCTCGTTGCCGAGCCGGCGGTGGTCGCGACGCTCCGCCTCGGCGACGCGGTCGAGGTACGCCTTGAGCTCGTCCTTGGTGGGCCACGCGGTGCCGTAGACGCGCTGCAGCTGCGGGTTCTTCTCGCTCCCCCGCCAGTACGCGGCCGCGGAGCGGGTGAGCTGGAACCCGTTGCCGAGCGCGCGGGTCGACGGCACGTGCGGGCCCCGGCAGAGGTCCTGCCAGACGACCTGCTCGCTCTCGCGACCGGCACCGCGCACGTTCTGGTAGATGCTCAGCCCGCCGAGGCCGACCTCGACCGACGCGCCGTCAGCCGCCGCCGGGTCGCCCTTGAGGCCGATGAGCTCGAGCTTGTACGGCTCGTCCTTCAGCTCCTCGCGCGCCTGCGCCTCGGTGACGTCCCACCGGCGGAAGGTCTGCCCCTCCTTGACGATGCGCCCCATGACCTTCTCGATGGCGCGCAGGTCCTCGGGGGTGAACGGGGTGTCGACGTCGAAGTCGTAGTAGAACCCGTCGGTCACGGGCGGCCCGATGCCGAGCTTCGCCTTGGGGTTGATCTCCTGGACCGCCTGCGCGAGCACGTGCGCCGCGGAGTGCCGCAGCACGGCGAGCCCTTCGGGGTCGGCCGCGGTGACACCCTCGACGACGGCGCCGTCGGGCACCGGGAGGTGCAGGTCGCGGAGCTCGCCGTCGACGCGGGCGACGAGCACGTCCCGGCGGTCGGCGTAGAGCTGCGTGCCCGTGGTCCCCGGCTCGGCGGTCGTGGCGGTGCCGTCGACGGTGAGGTGGATGAGCTCGGGCACGGGTGCTGCCTCCTTGGGTGGGTGCCGGCCGGGCGGCGGGCCCCTCGATGCTACCGGCGCGCGACGACGCGACCGGTCGTGATTCCCCAGCGCAGGTCCTGCCCGGGGCACCTTGCGACACGCCGCGCGACCGCGCGCACCGTGGGCCGAACGGGTGAACCTCGCGCGACGGCGGGTGCCGGCCCGACGACGGCGCCGCGCCCCGGCACGACGAAGGCCCCGACCAGCGCAGTCGCCGGTCGGGGCCTTCGGTGGTGGGCGATACTGGGTTCGAACCAGTGACCTCCTCGGTGTGAACGAGGCGCTCTACCACTGAGCCAATCGCCCGTGACCTCGCCCGGGGGCGACGTCGAAGAGGATGCTACCCAACCTGCGGCCAGATTCCGAACCGGCTTCCGGCCCGGGGAGGGCGTCGTGGACGATACCGTTATCGACACGGGGCCACGAAACGGCCGCTCTCGCCGACGAGGGTGATGGCACAGGTCCCTCCGGGTGAACTCGCGCCCGGGACCGGTCCAATCGGGCATCTGTCCTGCCATGATGGGACCTCCAGCCCTAGCGAGACAGGAGGACCCGATGACGCAGTCGTCGTACGACGTCGTCGAGGTCGTCGCCATGCAGCTGATCGGCTCCGACGCGAGCGTGATCCCGGTCAGCGCCGAGCTCTCCTTCCGCACGTCGGACCCGTACACGGTGCGCGCGGTCTTCACCGGACCCCACACCATGTCGACGTGGCTCCTCGGCCGCGAGCTGCTGTCCCTCGGGATGCTCGCCTCGGCCGACGCGCCCGCGGGGACCGGCGACGTGCAGGTGTGGCGCGACGAAGACCCCGACTACACGCTCGTGTCGCTCAACGGAGTCGAGGGCAGCGCCCTGCTCGCCGCGCCGACCGAGCCCATCACCCGCTTCCTCGCCTCGACGGAGGCTCTCGTCCCGCTGGGATCGGAGAGCGCCCGCATGGAGAGCGAGATCACGGCCCTGATCGCAGCGCTGCTCACGGCCTGATCGCAGCACCACCGACCGGTTCCGCCCGCAGGGCGGGGCCGGTCGTCGTGTGTCCGGACGAGTGCGGCGCTGCGCCCGCAGCATCCGGTCGCCCGCCCAGAGCCCTCCCCCTGACCTGGGCCGACGCGGCCGTGCACGCCGCGTCAACGTGCTGAGCGCGCGACCGGGCACGGCCCGGCGGCCTCACGGGTCGAGGTCGCGCCCGACGTGCTCCTGGAACAGCCGCTGGGCGGCGAGCGACAGCGGCCCTGCGGCCACATCGACCGCGTCGACGCGCACGGTCGGGGCGATGTTGCGGATCGAGCCGCTGAGCAGCAGGTGGGCGTCCCCCGCGACGACCTCGTCGAGCACGTCGTAGGGCAGCTCCTCGGGCTCCGCCTCGCGGACGGGCAGCCCGTCGGCGGCGCCCCACTCGAGCAGCAGCTCGCGCGTGATGCCCGCGAGGCAGCCGCTCGACAGCGGCGGCGTCACGAGCTCGCCGCCGCGCTCCACGAAGACGTTCGAGCCGGTGCCCTCGCACAGCGCGCCGACGGTGTTCGCGAGGACGGCCTCGTCGGCGCCCTGCCGGTACGCCTCGGCGAGCGCCACGACGTTCTCCGCGTACGACGTCGTCTTGAGTCCCGCGACGGCCGAGCGCTCGTTGCGGACCCAGGGAACGCGCACGACCCGCGACACCTGCGCGCGCGTGGCCGGACCGGCCAGCACGACGAGCGTCTGCCGCTGCTCCTCGGGGTCGAACCGGTGCGAGCCCAGCGGCCCCGGGCCGCCCGTGAGCGTGATGCGCAGACGCCCCGCGTCGCCGGCGACGGCGAGCACCTTGTCGACGGCCGCGCGCACCTCGTCGAGGTCGGGCTCGCCCAGACCGAGGCCCAGCGCGGACCGCCGGAGCCGGCGCAGGTGCCGGGTCAGCGCGAACGCCTGCCCCTCGTACACCGCGCACGTCTCGAAGACGCCGTCGCCGACCGTCAGGCCGTGGTCGACACCGGTGACGAGCGGGTCGGTGGGCTCGCGCAGCGCACCGTCGGACCAGATCACGACGCTCATCGCGCCAGTCTCGCACCCCGCCGCGTCACGGGCGCGCAGGTGGCGCGGACGCGAGGGCCACGAGCCGCCGCGCCTTGAGCGCCGTCTCCGCCCACTCCGCGGCGGGGTCGCTCCCCCACGTGATCCCCGCGCCCGTGCCGAACCGCAGGACGCCGTCGCGCCACCAGAACGTCCGGATGCCCACGGCGAGCTCCGCTCGCACCGACCCGTCCTCGCCCACCTCGACCCAGCCGACCGCACCGCAGTACGGCCCGCGAGGGGCCGTCTCGAGCGCCGTGATGAGGTCGAGCGCGGCCAGCTTGGGCGCGCCCGACACCGACCCCGGCGGGTACGTCGCGTCGAGCAGCCGCGCCCACAGGTCAGGAGCGGCGGCCACGTCGGGGTCGAGCGCGCCCTGCACCGTCGACACGAGGTGCACGAGGCCCGGGTGCTGCTCCTCGCCCAGGAGCGTCGTCACCTCGACCGTGCCCGGCCGGCACACGCGCTGCAGGTCGTTGCGCACGAGGTCGGTGATCATGACGTTCTCGGCCCGGTCCTTCGCGGTGAGGCCGTCGACCGTCACCGCGGTCCCCTTGATCGGCGCCGACGTCACGACGCCGTCCTCGACGCGGAGGAACAGCTCCGGGGACGCGCTCACGACCCACACGGGATCGACGCCGCCACCGCGGGGCACGTGCACGCCACCCGCGAAGGGCGCCGGGTTCCCCGCGGCGAGCACCGCGGCCAGCGCACGCGCGTCCGGCTCGTCGCCGTCGTCACCGGCCGCGAGCGGCGCGGACAGCACCCGGCAGAGGTTCGCCTGGTAGACGTCCCCCTCGGCCACCGCCGACCGGACGCGCTCGACCGCGTCGCGGTACGCGTCCTCCCCCATCGACGACACCCAGGCGGACGCGTGTGGCCCGCGCCACACGGGTGCGTGCCGGCGCTCGGGCCGACGCGACACGTCGGCGAAGCGCCAGGCCCGCACCGCGCCCTCGAACTCCCCCACGACGGCCCACCAGCCGGGCGTGCGCAGGCGTTCCGGCTGGTCACGGACGTCCACGACCTCGACGACACCCGACGCCTCGACGTCGCCGAACCACGCGGTCCCGGGGCTGACGGAGGGCTGCTCGTGCACCCGCACACGGTAGCGACGCACCCGTGCGACCCCGCAGATCCGCATGATCACGGGGCACGGGGAGCCAGTTGGACTCTGGCCGGATGACTCGGTTAGAGTCTGGGACGCACACGGAACGCCGGTGAGAACCGGGGGGACGTGCAGCGCGGACGTGGCTCAGTGGTAGAGCATCACCTTGCCAAGGTGAGGGTCGCGGGTTCGAATCCCGTCGTCCGCTCGGAGGCAGACACTCCTGATCGACTGGTCCTCAGTCGCTGAGGACTGCGGTCTCAGGGTGGAGTGGCCGAGAGGCGAGGCAGCGGCCTGCAAAGCCGTATACGTGGGTTCGAATCCCATCTCCACCTCGCAGCATGTCCCCCACGGGCGATTGGCGCAGCGGTAGCGCGCTTCCCTGACACGGAAGAGGTCACTGGTTCGATCCCAGTATCGCCCACCAGCATCACAGCACGTCAGAGGGCCGTCACCGGACAACCGGGGCGGCCCTCAGCCATGCATGCGCCGGCTTTAGATCGGCCCGACATGGCCCGCCGTCGCGCCCGCGAGCAGCGTCGTGCGCCGCGTCGTCGCACGTGGCGCGGTCACGTGTTCGGGAACACCGACTGCATCGCCGTGTCCTGCATGTGGGCCCAGACCGCTGAGCCGTACCAGCTGGGTCGGGCCGCTGCCGCAGGCGTACTCGTCCCACCCTGGTTGTACTCCGTCGCGACGATCTCCGCCGCCCGCTGCGCGGTTCCGAAGTCTGCCCGCGCGAGGCCGGGATAGCGGTGGCTGCGGTTCTTCAGCCGCGCCAGGAGCCGCGCTGCGGTGTCGATGTTCGATTTGGGCCAGGCCAGCATCGTGTGGATGCTGCGCTGCTGTGCGACCGAGAGACCCCTGTAGTTGTTCTGGATCGTCGTCCGCGCGGGACCCCGATCATCTCGGTTCTGCTCGACCCACGGGGTCCCCCCGGCCTCGGCGTCGACCATGGCGGCGGTGCTCGGTCTGATCTGCCCGACACCGATGGACCGGTCGAGGTCCGCGGGATCGACGGCTTCGCCGGCTGCGCGCTCTGCCAGCGCCTCGGCAGAACGGGCGATCTCCCGATCCCGCGCCGCACGCGGGGACATCAAGGGCAGCACTGGGGTGTTCTCGATCTCGATCCGCAGGACGGATGCCAGGAACAGAGCGGTGATCCCTTGCGGTCCGGTGCCCGCAGCCGACGCGACCACGTACCCCCGCAGCTCGTCCGCGAGCTCCGAGAACGCCTGGGCGTCCTGACTGTCGAACGCCCCGCGCGCGATGCGGCGAGCAGCGGTGTCCTGGTCGATCCACACCTCCCCCACACGACGAGTCCCCTCGAGGACGGTGCAGACGATCCGGTACTGCACCCCAGCACCGGGCAGGAGCAGGTCGAGCGTCGGGACGCTGGTCTCGACGAGGCGGTAGACGTTGCCGGAGGTGCGTCCGGTCAGCCGCCATCGGTAGGACAGCGATCCGCGTGGGCCGAGATGCTGCGCCTCGTAGTGCACACGAGCACCTTCGGGGACCGGCGTGCTCAGCGAGGCAGTGAGAGTCGTCGCGCCCGAGACCGAGTGCTGTCCGTTCGCGTCGCTGAGGCGCTGGACCTCCGGGCGACTCGAGCCCGGCATCATGGCAGCGACCACGGCCCGGTTGCCCGCCCGGCGCTGGAGCTGAGCGAGTGCCACCGGGTCGCCCCGGCGACTGCCGTCCACACCGACACGCTCGCGCCTCGACGTCGGCGCCGACCTGACGAGCGGCGGAGCCGCCGACCGCGGCTCGGACATGCGGATCGGATCCGCGTGCTCCGACATCGGCCACCCCTTTCGGCACCGGAACTCCGACATCGTGAGCAACCGGTCGGGCCGAGTACCAGCTCGTCCCGGACCTCCGAAGGGGACGCGGCTCGTGCACCATGAGGCAGCGGGACTCCGTAGGACACCCGGAGGCGGACGCCGACTGCGCTCGGGCGCGGACGACGACAACGCGTCGTGGACGGGAGCGTCGACCACCCGTCCACGACGGGGGACGCCGTGCGGAACGTCAGGGCTCGGGCGTGGCGCACCACCGCACGGTCCCAGCCACTCCCGGCGGGCCGACCGGGACGGGACCTTCGGCACGACGGCCTTCGAGCGCGAACGACCCGCTCGGATCCGGCTGGCACACGCTCGCGAGCCGGCTGACGTCATGCGTCCCGACCGCTCGCGTGGGAAGGTCGACGGGCCACGAGCAGGCACGCAGCCAGTGCGGGAGGCGCCATGGACGTTGCCCACGTGGAGGACGACGACCACCGCCCACCCGTCGCTCGGCACGGCGGACCGGCATCGACGACACGCGTCCTCGCCGTCCCTGCGCTGCCTCCCCTGCTCCGGCTCCAGCGGACTGCCGGCAACCGTGTCGTCGTCACGATGGTCGAGCGAGGCGCGGCGCACGTGTCCTCGACCACCCCACGGGCCGCCGGTGCGGGCACGGTCCCCACCTCGGGCGGCCGCCCCGTCCAGCGGGTCGTCGTGAACGTGCCCTTCGTCGCCGGGGTGGTGACGGGAGTCCAGGTGTCCCAGGACCGCCCGAGCGTGACGGTCGGTGAAGGCGGACCGGTCTCGGCGCAGCGCGCCCACGTCACGTCGCACCTCGTCATCCGCCACCAGGTGATGAACGCGATGGAGGGGCGTCCGTGGAACCTGGCGCTCCGTGGGCTCGACCGGCTCTTCGAGGCGCTCCGGCGCGAGGCTCGGGTGGCCCAGACCCAGGTGTGGCTCGCGACCGACATCGAGACCAAGGCAGATGCGGCGCACGACGAGATCCTCCAGTACATCGACACGGACGACGGCAGCGTCGTCGCGGACATCCCCGCCGAGGAGCGATCGGGGCGCCTGGCAGCGTTGGCGCTGCGCTACATCGAGACTCGCGCGCGGCTGGCGTGGACCTCAGCCGACGAAGCGAGCCAGAACGTGGGCGAAGCGGGGCATGCCGGCGTGCTGCACGCGTTCGCCACGGCGAACGCGGTGCCGACGGCTGCTGAGGTCGCGACCGTCGTCTCGGCCGTCGGCGGACTCTACGAGTTCCGACCCACGACGAAGGCGAACGGCAGCCGTCCCGCGCTCGCCGGCCAGCTCGCCGCCCGCCACTTCACCGAGGTCTTCACCACCTACACCGGTCTCCCCGAGGCGTGGTACGACGACCCGAACCTGCGGGCGGGCGTGGCGAACCTGGCGTGGGCGCAGCTCGTGGCAGCAGCGCCGACAGGGCCGAAGTCCTGGGCGCCCGGCGGGGCCCCGCCGCCGGGCGCGCGGCCGGAGTTCGACGCGAGCTTCGTGTCGGTTCTCCAGCATCTGGCGACGTCGGTGCATGTGGCACGGATCCCGTGAGGAGAGCGGCGCACCGCGCCACCGTGCGCCGCGAGGAGCAACCGCACGGGACGGTGCCACTGGAGCCGTGCGCTCCCCGAGGGCACGTCACGCGGTCATGACGGCCTTGAGAACCGTCGGCCCGACGAGGTGCGCGTCCGGGACCTCCTCCCACGCGATCCGGCCCGGACCGTGGAACGCGAGCGCCTTCATGGCCCCTCCCCTCCCGACGCGCAGGCGCCGTCGCCTGCACCTCTCCAGCGTCGTCGCGCGGGGCGACGCGCCGGGCAGGGCCGATGGTTCTCGGTGCCGCAGCAGCGGCGTGCCGGCACCGGAGGTCCCGGGAGGATCAGCGCGAGTAGACCCAGTGCCACGGCTCGCGCGGCGTGTCCTCCTCGAAGCCGTACGTGCCGGCGTTGGCGCGCATCCACGCCTGGGCGCGGTCGTCGAGGGCGAGGTCGAGCGCGAGCCCCCAGCCGTGCGGGCTCGTCCCGGGCGCGGCGGCGAGTCCGCCCTGCGAGTAGAGGCCCTTGCGTGCGGCGACGTCGATCTGCGCGTCATAGGAGCGGTAGGAGTCGGTGATGCCGATCCGCACGCCGTCGCGTGCGGCCGCTGCGGTGAGATCACCGAACGCCTGCGCGGCGGGCGCCCAGAGGCGGTGACCGGTCGAGCCGACGGGCGCGAGCGCGTCGGGCGGGATGCGGCCGTTGCCGTACCGCGCGAGGTCCACCGGCACGCCGGACGCGTCGCGCGCGCTCGACGCGCCCGGCGTCTGCGACACGGCGGTCTCGAGCGC
>NZ_JAAXOY010000300.1 GCF_012396155.1 Cellulomonas septica
GGCACCGCCGGACGGGACGTCGCGACGCACCCGGCGGGGCGCGCGAGGACCGCCCGGCGGGGCCGCGCGGTGGCGCCCCGGTGAACGATGCGTGACACCGTCGCGTGTCGTGCGTCGCATGTCGGTGGGCGGGGTTAGTTTCCGCGTAGAGGACGGCGACCGCCGTCCCCGGGAGGCCAGCCCATGGAGCATCCGCTCCGGGAGGAGGGTCGGTCCCGGCCCTCACGCACCGGGCCGGCCGCCCCCGTCCCGCCGCCGATCGTCGGCCCCCTCCGCCCGCGCGAGCGGGCTGCCGTCGTGAAGCGTCCGTCTCGGCGCACCTAGCGCCGGAGGGAGCCTGCCGTGGTCAGCAACGCACAGCACACCCCGGGCACGTCGCACGGAACCGAGGCCCCGGACACGTCCGGGCGCATCACCTACGTGCTCGACACCTCGGTGCTCCTGTCCGACCCGCGGGCGATCCTGCGCTTCGCCGAGCACGACGTCGTCCTCCCGGTCGTCGTCATCACCGAGCTCGAGGCCAAGCGGCACCACGCCGAGCTCGGCTACTTCGCCCGCAGCGCGCTGCGCATGCTCGACGACCTGCGCATCAAGCACGGCCGGCTCGACCACCCCCTGCCGATGACCGACCAGGGCGGCACGCTCTGCGTCGAGCTCAACCACACCGACCCGGGCGCGCTGCCCGCGGGCTTCCGGCTCGGCGACAACGACACCCGCATCCTGGCCGTCGCGGCGAACCTGGCCGCCGAGGGCCGCGACGTCACCGTCGTCTCCAAGGACCTGCCCATGCGGGTCAAGGCGTCCGCGGTCGGCCTGCGCGCCGAGGAGTACCGCGCCGAGCTCGCGGTCGACTCCGGCTGGACCGGGATGGACGCGCTCGACCTCACCGAGCAGCAGATGGCGGACCTCTGGGAGCACGAGTCGCTCGCGCTCGCGGACGTCGCCGACTACGACTCGTCGGGCCTCGTCACGGCGCCGCGCGACCTGCCCTGCCACACCGGGCTCGTCCTGCACAGCCCGCGCGGGTCGGCGCTCGGACGCGTCACCGCCGACAAGCACGTGCAGCTCGTGCGCGGCGACCAGGACGTCTTCGGGGTGCACGGCCGCTCCGCCGAGCAGCGCGTCGCGATCGACCTGCTGCTCGACGAGGAGGTCGGCATCGTCTCGCTCGGCGGCCGCGCCGGCACCGGCAAGTCCGCGCTCGCGCTGTGCGCCGGTCTCGAGGCCGTGCTCGAGCGCCGCCAGCACCGCAAGGTCATGGTGTTCCGCCCGCTGTACGCCGTCGGCGGCCAGGAGCTCGGCTACCTGCCCGGCAGCGAGGCCGAGAAGATGAGCCCCTGGGCGCAGGCGGTCTTCGACACGCTCGGCGCGCTCGTGTCGAAGGAGGTCGTCGAGGAGGTCCTCGACCGCGACATCCTCGAGGTGCTGCCGCTCACGCACATCCGCGGGCGCTCGCTGCACGACGCGTTCGTCATCGTCGACGAGGCCCAGTCCCTCGAGCGCAACGTGCTGCTCACGGTGCTGTCGCGCATCGGCCAGTCGTCGCGCGTCGTCCTCACGCACGACGTCGCGCAGCGCGACAACCTGCGCGTCGGGCGGCACGACGGGATCGCCGCCGTGATCGAGGCGCTCAAGGGGCACCCGCTGTTCGCGCACGTGACCCTCACCCGCTCCGAGCGCTCGCCCGTCGCCGCGCTCGTCACGGAGCTGCTGGAGGGCATCGAGGTCTGACGGTCCGACGACGGCCGGCCGCGGAGCAGCATCGCGGCCGGCCGTCGCGTGTCCGGGGGCCGCTGCACCGCGCCGTGCGGTGCCGCTGCCGAGCCGGCGAAAAGTCGCCCGCGGAACCGCCCGTGCGAGACCCGGGCGATCACTACGCTGCGCACGTCGGACCGCGAGACCGGCACGGACGCCGCTCTCGCACACCCCTCCAGGAGGCCCTCCATGACCGCTCCCGTCGCGACCGGCACCAGCCCGAAGCTGCTGCTCCCCACGGTCCTGCTCTGCTTCTTCCTCGGCACGCTCGGTGTGCACCGCTTCTTCGTCGGGAAGATCGGCACCGGCGTCCTCATGCTCGTGACCCTCGGTGGCCTCGGCATCTGGACCCTCATCGACCTCGTCATCCTCATCATCGGCAAGTTCACCGACAAGGAGGGCCGCGTCCTCACGCAGTGGACGTGACCTGCTGACGACGCACGACGGCCCCCGACCGCGCTGGTCGGGGGCCGTCGTGCTGCCGGGCGGGGTCGTCCGCCCCGGTGCGGGGTCAGCCCTCGACGAGGCGCCCGTCCGCGATCCGCAGCACGCGGTCGGCGAGCGACATCATGAGCGGGTCGTGGGTCGAGACGATCGCCGTCATGCCCTCGGCCTCGACGACGGCCCGCAGCAGCGCCATCACGGCCGTGCCGGTCTCGGTGTCGAGCTGCCCGGTCGGCTCGTCGGCGACCAGCAGGCGCGGCGAGTTCGCGAGCGCGCGTGCGATCGCGACGCGCTGCTGCTGACCGCCCGACATCTCGCCGGGCCGCTGCTGCGCGTGCGAGCCCAGCCCGACGAGGTCGAGCAGCAGCTCGACGCGGGCCTCGCGGTCCGCGGTGGGCAGCCTGCGCAGCCGCAGGGGCACGCCGACGTTCTCCGCCGCCGACAGCACGGGCACGAGCCCGAACGTCTGGAAGACGAACGACACGACGTCGCGGCGCAGCTTGACGAGGCCGCCCTCGTCGAGCGCCGACACCTCGCGCCCGTCGACGACCACGCGGCCCTCGTCGGGCTTGTCGAGCCCGCCGATGATGTTGAGCAGCGTCGTCTTGCCCGAGCCCGAGCGTCCGACGAGCGCGACGAGCTCGCCCGGCGCGATCGTGAACGACACGTCCTGGAGCGCGTGCACCGCGGCGCTCCCCGTGCCGTACGTGCGGCCGACGTGCTCGACGCTGACGAGCGGGACGCCGGCCGGTGCGGCGCCGCCCCGGAGGGCCGTGGTCGTGGTGGTCACTGCTGCTCCTCGTGGGCGGGGACGGCGCGGTGGCGACCGGTGCGCGTCGGGGGCTCCTGCGGGCGGTCCGGCGGCAGGCGGTCGGGCCACACGCTCACGTGCGACGACTCGAGCGCGAGGCGGACCTTGCCGACCAGGTCGAGCGCCTCGCGGTACTCGCGCGGGAGCTGGACGCGGCCCGCGCGGTCGAGGACCGCGAACTCCTCGGCGACGACGTGCTCGGTGCCGTCGTCGGCGGTGTGCGTGCGCCGCACGACCTCGGAGCTGGTCCGGCCGTCGCGGATCGCGACCGTGCGCTGCACGTGCTCGCTGACGCTCGAGTCGTGCGTGACGACGACGACCGTCGTGCCGAGCTCGCGGTTCACGGTCCGCAGGCCCTCGAGGACGTCGTGCGACGTGGCGGTGTCGAGCTCGCCGGTCGGCTCGTCGGCGAACAGCACCTGGGGGCTGTTGGCGAGCGCGACCGCGATCGCGACGCGCTGCTGCTCGCCGCCCGACATCTGCGACGGGCGGCGGTCGGCGCAGTAGCCGACGCCGAGCACGTCGAGGAGCTCCGCCGCCCGCGCGCGCCGCACCCGGCGCCGCGCACCCGCGAGGGCGAGGGGGAACTCCACGTTCTCCGCCGCGGTGAGGTACGGGACGATGTTGCGGGCCGTCTGCTGCCAGACGAACCCGACCATCGACCGCCGGTACGCGACGCGCTGCTTGGCCGACATCGACATGAGGTCCCACGGCCCGACGCGCACCCGGCCGGCCGTCGGCACGTCGAGGCCGGACAGCACGGACAGCAGGGTCGACTTGCCCGAGCCCGAGGCGCCGACGATCGCGACGAGCTCACCCTGCTCGACGAGCAGGTCGAGGCCCTGCAGCGCCTGCACCTCGACGCCCTCGGACTGGTAGATGCGGACCAGGGAGTCGCACACGATGAGCGCGTCCTCCCCGAACGCGCCGGTCCGCTGCCGGGCGCGCTCCTCCAGCGTGCCCAGCGTCGGCGCGAGTGCCGTCGGCGTGGCGTTCACGAGGACCTCCGAGGGGGACGGGGCAGGGGCGGGGCGGACGGGACGGGTGGGGCGGCGGCGCGCCGCGGTGGGGCGGTCATCGTTCACCGACCCGCAGGACCTCGCCGAGCCGGTCGCGACGGCGCACGGCCGACTCGACGAGCACGGCGGCGACCAGGCTCACGGCGATGACGGCGGCCGCACCCGCGACGGGCACCCACGTGAGCCGCAGCTCGGCGGTGCCGGGCGCGCCGGTCAGCAGGTCGAGCCCGAGCGCGTCGGTCAG